>DASXKM010000352.1:0-12614 GCA_036496825.1 Puia sp.
ATTGATATCAATTCCGATGATCAGTTTATTACTGTCGATCGTATTGCCGGAAATCGACGCGAAGTTTTTAATGGAGGGCTGATAAAACATCTTGTCAGCCTCAAATCTGAAATTGAAAAAGAAGAAAATGATTCCATAAATAATGATGAACAGTGAAAGAAGAATTTTTGGGAGGACCCTCCTTCCTTTAAAAACCAGGTAGGCAGGTTTCGCGATCAATGCCAGTCCAACGAGCCGGATCAGCCATTTGTATTTTTCGATCTCATAGGCCCAACCGATCGTGTTCGATTGCTGGCTGCCAGGAAAGGGCATGATATAATAAACGCGTAATATTTCTGTAGCTATTAACAGAAGGGCGCCAATTATTAAAAATAATCGGGACATGGACTGATTAGTGTGGAAGTATGGAAGTATGGAAGTGTGGAAGTATTCAAATGCGTTTGTTATTGGGTAAATTTAGGGATTATCAGAATAATCTGAATTTTTCTGTTTTATTTCCTTTATAAATGATTTTTTATGCAGGAACTTCAGAACTTTAAAGCCGTGCGATTTCTTTCACCAGGTCGAAAAATTTTAACGACAGATATATGGAAATAAGTCCAGCTGCAGGCAAACCTGCCGATCCATCGATTCTCGTAAATATTCCACGTTTAATTACAGCTTATTTTTCCCAACAACCGGATGTTTCTGTCCCCGCTCAGAAAGTTGCTTTCGGAACCTCTGGTCACCGCGGGTCTTCCTTGACGAACTCCTTTAATGAATGGCATATCCTGGCCATCACACAGGCGATCTGTATGTACCGGAAACAAAATAACGTGGAGGGACCGCTTTTCCTTGGCATCGATACCCACGCGCTGTCAGAACCTGCTGCTGTAACTGCCCTCGAAGTGCTGGCTGGAAACGAAGTGGAAGTCATGATCTCTGCCAATAATGAATATACCCCCACACCGGCAGTGTCGCATGCGATCCTGACCTATAATAAAAATCGTACGGAAGGTTTGGCAGATGGCATTGTGATTACGCCTTCCCATAACCCACCCGATGACGGGGGATTTAAATATAATGCCACGCATGGCGGACCGGCAGGAACGGAAATCACTTCCTGGGTGGAGAATAAAGCAAATGAAATACTCGAAAACAAACTGAAAGCGGTTATCCGTATGCGTTATGAGAAGGCGTTGCGGGCATCCACGACACACCGTTTCGATTATCTGAATCATTATATAGATGATTTAAAAAATGTGCTGAACCTGGACATCATCCGGGATTCGAAGATCAGCATCGGGGCGGATCCGCTGGGCGGGGCGGGTGTTCATTACTGGGGACCCATCGCTGAAAAATATAAATTAAATCTCCATGTCGTGAGCGATATCGTGGATCCCACGTTCCGGTTTATGTCGGTCGACTGGGATGGAAAGATCAGGATGGACCCTTCTTCCAGTTATGCGATGCAACGACTGATCGGCATTAAGGACCGGTATGATATTTCTGTTGCCTGTGATACAGATCATGATCGTCATAGTGTGGTTACGAAGAGCGCGGGATTAATACCCCCCAATCATTACCTCACAGATTGTATTTTTTATTTATTGCAAAATCGTCCCGCCTGGAAAAAGGATATTGCCATTGGTAAAACACTGGTCAGCAGTCGTATGATTGATAAAGTGACAAAAAAATTAGGTCACCCATTATATGAGGTGCCGGTCGGCTTCAAATGGTTTGTAGACGGACTCATCGATGGTTCCCTTGGGTTTGTGGGTGAAGAAAGTGCAGGCGCCAGTTTTTGCAGACTGAACGGAGAAGTTTGGACGACGGACAAAGACGGATTTATTCCTGCACTCCTTGCGGCTGAAATGACAGCTACTCTGGGCCGCGACCCCGGAGAAATATATAAGTCACTGGCCGATGAACTCGGTCACTCTACTTATGATCGTGTGGAGGCTCCCGCCAATCCTGAACAGAAAGCGAAACTGTCAAAATTGAATCCGGATGACATAAAACAAAAATCCATGGCTGGTGAACCGATCACCGCGGTTCTTACCAAAGCGCCTGGTAACGGGGCTTCTATCGGCGGACTAAAACTGGAAACAGAAAACGGGTGGATTGCTGCACGGCCTTCGGGAACGGAGAATATTTATAAAATTTATGCCGAAAGTTTTCGGGGACGCGATCATTTGAACCTGATGTTACAGGAGGCGCAACAAATTGTTGACAACGCGCTGAAGTAATTATCAATTATTAGTGATTAATGATTAATAATTCGTTGACCGTTGACCGTGCATCGACTGAAGACTATTAATAATTAATCCTTAATAATTAATAATTCATTAAAGTATTTCATGAAATATTTGAAGATCCTCTATATACAGGTTTTGATCGGCATCGGCCTGGGTGTGCTATGCGGATGGCTTTTTCCTTCCTTCTCTTCTACAGCCAAACTGATCAGCGATACGTTCATCAATATGATCCGGATGATTATCGCTCCGGTCATTTTTTGCAGTATCGTGACCGGAATAGCCAGTGCCGGGAGTATGAAAAAAGTGGGCAGGGTGGGCGTCAAGGCGCTGATCTATTTTGAAATCGTTTCTTCCTTTGCACTGGTCATCGGACTGGTTGTTGCCAACCTGATCAAACCGGGAGCAGGTGTTGCGCACGGTTCCGGAGCCACATCGCAGGTAAGTGAAATCACCAAACAGGCTGAATCATTCAATTGGGGCGACTTCATTTCTCATATTGTACCATCCAATATCGTTGAATCTTTTGCGAAGGGAGACATTCTCCAGATTTTATTCTTCAGTATTCTGTTCGCTGTCGGACTGAAACAATTGGGTTCATCCGGAAAAAGTATAATCACGGGTCTTAATAAACTCAATGAAGTCGTCTTTAATATTCTGAAGATGGTGATGAGACTTAGCCCGATCGGTGCATTCGGAGGCATGGCTTTTACAATTGGAAAATTTGGATTCGTGAGTCTTTTTATTTTGGGCAAACTGATGCTTTGTTTTTATCTGACCTGTCTGCTTTTTATTTTTGTAGTGCTGAATGCGATCTGCCGTTATTTTGGATTTAGTTTTTGGAAACTGCTTTTATATATCAGGGCTGAAATCCTGATTGTATTTGGCGCCAGCAGCAGCGAAGCGGGGCTGCCATCTGTAATGCAAAAACTGGAAGCGGCGGGATGCGAAAAGGAAGTGGTTGGTTTAATTATTCCAACCGGTTACAGCTTTAATCTGGACGGCACCACGATTTATCTGAGCATGAGCGTGATTTTTCTTGCGCAGGTTTACAATATAGATTTAAGTCTGGGTCAGCAATTGGTGATCATTGGCATTCTGCTCATCACCAGTAAGGGAGCTGCAGGCGTTACCGGCAGTGGTTTTATAGTTCTGGCTTCCACATTGGCCGCTATGAAAGTAATTCCACTGGAAGGACTGGCCCTCCTGATTGGTGTGGACCGTTTTATGAGTGAAGGAAGGGCACTGATAAATTTTATCGGCAACGCGGTTGCAACTGTTGTCATTTCGAAATCTGAGAAAGCAATTGACGAGGAGGTCTATCGGCGAGTGGTTGACAGTTGACGGTTGACAGTTGACGGTTGACAGAATTTCGTTTATCGTTAATCGCTTATCGTTAATCGTATTTCGATACACGATTCGCGATAAACGATTTACGATTAAAATTGTTTGAGGAAATTAATTTTTACGATGGCATTGTCATCCTGCGCAGCCTTTGATCCGGCAGGATTGAATTCCTGGTGATTAAATATCAGATAGACGTATGACAAGGGTTGATATTCCCAGGAAAATCTGATGTAATAGTTCTGTGAGTTGTTGTCTGAGTTCTTCTGGTAGAACGCATTCAGCTGTAATCTCGGATTGAGTGCAAACCTTCCCTGTAATACGTAGAGGGTTATGGTAGAATTATCTTTCTCTACGCCGACACCGGAAAATTTATTCCGGTTATATTCTCCGGTGAATGAAATGTTTGGAATGGGCGCAAATTGCAGTTTCCAGTCCCCCGAATTCAACCGTCCGTTATAGTAGGGACCCCAGGTATAAATGAGTTGCAGGTTCAATATTTTTGAAGGATTCGTACTCATCCATATCTGTTGTTGCGTATAACGGTACTGGCCGGCCGCAATCGTGATGCCCAGCGGCTGGAAGGGCGCTATCAAATTCTCATAGGTGGGCGTAAAGCCATATCCGAAATAGGCATCGCTTTTAAAATGGAACCACAGCGGGTAAGTTGTATAAGTAGCTTCCATCAGTTTTCCGGTGGAAGCCTGCAAATAAATTTCCGGACTGAAGCTCGGTTCAAAGGCAAGCAGATATTTTTTTAACGGCAGTTTATTTCCACGGTAGTAATAATATATGCCGGGCGTGGATGCGATTATATTTGAACGGGAAGCGAATCCCATTTCAGGACTGAAATCTTTTGTAACAACGGATTCCGTCCACCAGATTTTCATTTGATTGGTTGAGTAAAAATATTGTGCAGCTCCTGCAAAACCGGATTTACCTGTTATGGTTGAATACGAATGAGTGAACAATGTATTCAGGGACTGTACTTCTCCCATGCGGAAAAACCCATCCACTGTATTTTCAACAGCCGATCCGCGTTCATTGTTTCTAATGGTAGTTAAGGCACCCACTCTGTTGAGACGGCCAAAATTTTCGGATACCCTACCGATAAAGAAGTCGTTGAATGGATATCCACCCGTATTGCCCTGACGCATGACAATGGCTCCATAATTTAATTTATCAGAGCGGTGTACAAACCGGGCGCCGCCGATGATCGGAATTGGATTACCTGTGCTGTCCAATCCGATCGTGCGACTGTTAAAAGGCTGAATCCGCATTTGTCCGCCTGAGAAATCCGGACTTTGTTGAACACTCACTCCAAACAAAGAAGCATTCTCCAGAAAGAATTGTCTTTTCTCCGGAAAAAATACAGAGAATCTGGTTACGTTATTTACCTGTTGATCCACATCTGCCTGAGCGAAATCAGTATTTACCGTGAAGTCAAGGATGCTGTTTGGGTTCATCGCCCATTTCAAATCCCCGCCGGCCTTCACATGCGTGTTTTCCTGTTTTGTATCGGGAATCATATTTTGTTCATGATCATACTGTGTTAAAATATAAGGCTCGACAATAATATTTGGTTTCGGAGGCGGTGGTTGCAGATTCGTCAACAGGCCCGCGTAGTTCATCCGAAGATTACTATACGCGTGTGGGAATTCTGACATGGCACTGAGTTCGTTCGTGAGTCTCCGGTTTCGAAAAATATTGAATCCCCAGGTTTGTGTACTATCCTTTGATTTTGGATACCGGAGTGTTTGCCAGGGGATCGCTATTTCGGCTGTCCATCCGGAATCGGTTCTGTTCGTACGTACACGCCAGAGACCATTCCAGTCAATATCATAATATAAATCATCAAAGGACAAAAGATCTCTTTGAACGCCGTAGGCATCTGTAACAAATGCCATGGCATTGCGATGATCGTTGAATCCGTCAAATGCAACGGATACCAGGTCGTGCCGGGTCACATCGAAATCGCGGATAAAATCGGTTGACATGATTGCTTTTTTTCCCAACGGATCCATTGCAAAGATTCCTACATACAAATACTGCTGATTATATAGCACTTTCACCAGTGTATTGTATAGAGCAGGTTTTCCCTGTTCCGGATCCACCTGAACAAAATGCGGTGAGGCTGGTGCCAGTGCCCATTCCGGTTCATTGATGATACCATCAATAAAAAGGGTTTTGTGAATACGGACCGCCCGGATCTGTTTTATTTTTGACTGTCCGGTTGACAAACCGGAATGCGTATCCTGCGCATGGGTGTAAAAGCATGACAGAATGGTAATGAGAATAAGGGGTACATCTTTTATCATAGATAATAGTATGGAGCTGATGATCACGCATTGGCGATACATCATTCTCTTGTTACAGTAAATAATTAGAAATTATCCGCCGAATAGTGTATTCCGGCAGCGGACCGGATACGGTCCATTGTTTCCATGATGAGCAGGGAATCGTCGTGGCTCATGACCGGACTTTCTATCAAACCTTTCCGAAGGCATTCACCGACGTGTCGTGCCTGATATTGATAACCCGATCCGGCTTCTTTATGTACAGGTATTATTTCTTTGCTGTCCTCTCTTCCTGAATATAATTCAATCGTGGCGCTGGGTGCGTAAAAACGGGCGGTGAGGCGCACCCTGCTTTTCGTTCCGCTGATATCGGCATCTGTTCCCAGATTCGACAATAAGGATGAAAAAAGCTGGGCCATGGTACCGTTTTTATATTTGAATAAGGCCGCGCACTGTTCGTCGACACCTTCCGGTGTTGGTGTCATGGATGCTTCTATCACATCGGGTCTTCCCATCAGTGAAACGACGAGAAACACATTGTAAATACCGATATCCAACAGACTTCCACCACCGAGTGCAGGATCATAAAGTCTGGGCGGCACAGGCGGTTGGGGGATGAATCCAAAATTTACCAATATGCTTTTTATCTCTCCCAAAGATTCTGCGGCAATCAGTTCCTGCAATTTCTGATATTGGGGAAGGAACTTTGACCAAAGGGCTTCCATCAGAAAAACCTTTCTATTGCGGGAGACATCGACCATTTCTTTTGCCTGGCGGAAGTTTAACGCGAATGCCTTTTCGCATAATACTGCCTTATGATGATTCAGGCAAAGCAGCGTATGCTCATGATGCAACGCATGCGGTGAAGCGATATAGATCACATCCACTTCCGGATTATTCACCAGGTCTTCATAACTACCATGCACATGCGGAGCGGGAAACTCATTGGCAAAAGCGCGGGCATTGTCTATTCGCCGGGCGGCGACTGCAGAAAGTTCTGCCCCCCCGACAAGCGTCAGGTCCGCGGCGAATTTCCTCGCGATCCGCCCACATCCCAAAATGCCCCAGCGAATGGTTTCCATCTAATATTTTGTGCAATTTAGTTATTTCAAAAATAACGGTAAATGAGAATTACCGAACGGTTGAGCCTAAAGCTTAAAGCCTAAAGCCTAAAACCAATGCAGTAGTTCTGTGATTGGTGATGTGATGATCTTGTAAATGCCTGATGAATTACTTTCTTTAGTTTTAGGCTTTAGGCTTTAAGCTTTAGGCTTTATTTTATGGCGAACTGGAAACACAAAGAAGTATATAAAACCATTCAACTGGCGATCCCCATTATCATGGGGGAACTGGCGCAGATGAGTCTGCATCTGATCGATACGGCCATGGTGGGAGCGATCAGTTACAAACATCTGGCAGCGGCTTCTCTTGTGATGACGGCGGCGAACATTCCTTTTGTGATCGGTATAGGAATGACTATTTCTGTCTCCCAGCTGGTGTCGATGGCAAACGGACGAAGGGACCATCAATTAATTTCGCATTATCTGTTTAATGGATTTCTACTGTGCACCATTTTTGCTTTGGTCATTTCCGGCGGACTGGTATTTGGAAGAGATATATTAAGACACTTACATCAGGATCCGCAGGTGGTAGAACTGGCACTGCCCTTCATGAAGCTGGTCGGACTCTCCATTATTCCGATGCTGCTATTTATGACGTTGAAGCAGTTTACTGACGGTCTCGAGTACACGAAGACTGCCATGATGCTTTCTCTGGCTGCCATGCCCATCAATATATTTCTGAACTGGTTACTTATTTATGGACATTGGGGATTTCCCCGCCTTGAACTGGTGGGTGCGGGTTACGCGACACTGATCACCCGAAGCGTAATTTTTATTGTACTCGCCTGGATTGTTCTAAAACATAAGACGTTCAGGCGTTTTATTGCCGTCAGCGAAAGTCAGTGGCGATATAGTTTTAAAACCATCCGGGAGCTTCTTCGTATTGGAATTCCCAGCAGCATACAGCTGGGCGTTGAAGTATGTGCCTTCGCCGTTTCAGGAATTATCATCGGTACTATCAGCGCTGTTTCACAGGCCGCCCATCAAATCGCACTGAGTTGTGCAGCTTTTACTTTTATGGTTTCCATGGGACTGAGTCAGGCGGGGTCCATCCGTATCAGCAATGCTTTCGGAAGAGGGGACTGGATGAAGATTCGGGTGATCGGGAAGACAACATTAGTTACTGCATTATTGTACGGAACTTTTTGCGCTGTCATTTTTATAATTTTCCGCTGGCAGCTACCGCTGGTTTTTAACAAAAATCCTGAAGTAGTCAGACTATCCGCGTTGCTTTTACTATTTGCTGCCGTTTTCCAAATCTCGGATGCCACACAGGCCACCGGCGCCGGTCTTTTGCGCGGAATCAAAGACGTAAAAGTTCCAACCATTTTAATTACGGTTGCTTACTGGGTGATCGGACTTCCCTTCGGAGGACTCTTCGCATTCCACTATCATATGGGGGCAGCCGGTATGTGGCTTGGTTTGATAGTGGGACTAACACTGGCTTCCGTTTTTTTGGGAAGCAGATTTATTAAAATGGTTAGAAAGCACGGTTAGGATTTAACTTTTTTAAATCCGAGATCCAGGTCGGCAATCAGATCGTCGATATATTCCACACCGACTGAAAGCCGCAGCAAATTGGCCGGACTTCTTGGAGCAGCACCTTCTGCAGAACGTCGATGCTCAACCAGACTCTCCACGCCTCCCAGGCTGGTGGCATGCCTGAATAATTTCATGCCGCTGGCAAAAGCAATTGCCTTTTTCTCACCGCCTTTTATGCCGATCGAAATCATCGATCCGAATTGTCCGTTCATCTGCCGTTTTGCAATATCGTGCCCAGGATGATCCGCAAGCCCGGGATAAAAAACCTGTTCCACTTCTGACGCCTTATTCAGATAATCAGCAATAGCTGATGCGTTTTGAATCTGACGTCCGAGACGGAGTGAAAGGGTCGGGAGGCTGCGGTTTAACAACCAGCAGTCAAAGGGCGATGGAACGGATCCGCCGATCACCTGGTATTCGCGAATCCGGGCAGCGAGTTCATTTTTTTTATTGAGAATAATACAGCCTCCCAGCACATCGGAATGTCCGCCGAAAAATTTTGTGGAAGAATGAAAAACCAGATCGGCACCCAGCTGTAGGGGTCGTTGAATCAGGGGAGTGGTCCAGGTATTATCACAGCCTACCGGAATGTTTTTAGATTTTGCCAACGCACAAACTTTTTCGATGTCCGTTATTTTCAGCATGGGGTTGGATGGCGTTTCTATGATCATCAGACGGGTATTTTTCCGGATCGCTTTTTCAACTGCCGTGATATCCGACATATCCACTTCCGTATAATCGATTTTCCATTTGGGCAATACGGATTTTATCAGATGGGCAATCCCATGATAACAATCATCCGGAATGACGATATGTGTTTCAGGTTCCAGTACCGTCTGGCAGAGTGCCATGGCGGCGGCCATTCCCGAGGGGAAGGCAAATGCCTCTTCACCACCTTCCAGCAAAGCGAGTCTGGTTTCCAGCTCATGTCTGTTCGGATTATCCCAACGGGTATATACATAACCCCGGCCACCGATATTTCCGGCTTCATCTCGTTCGAAAGTAGTCGTTACGTGTATGGGACTTACAACCGAACCGATCTGATCGTCCAGGTGTCCGCCATGGACAGAAAGCGTATCAAAATGCATTGATTATTTTTTGATAAAGATACTGTTAAGGCGGGAAGCCAGTTCTCAATTGTCAATTGTCAATTATTCCTGCTTCCTGCCTGACTCAGGCAAACTGATTACGAAAGTGGAACCCTTGCCGGGAGAACTTTCCGCCCTGATTTCACCATGATGAAGTTCAACTATTTTTTTGCAGATCGACAAGCCAATACCCGTTCCTTCAATCTGATGATAACTATGCAATCGTTTAAAAACAATAAAAATGTCTTCTGCAAATTTTGGATCAAAGCCGATCCCGTTATCACGGAACATTATTTTGTAAACCCGTTTTTTGTTTTGAGACAAATTCGTATCATTTACCGGATCCACACATTCACTCCAGATTTGAATATTTGGATAAATATCGGGACTTGCAAATTTGAGGGAATTGCTGATCAGGTTTTGGAATAACTGTCTGATCTGTGTCGGAACGACAACCAGACATGGTAATGGTTGCAGATCGATAGACGCATTTGTCTTTTTTATCTCAACTTCCAGATCAGAAATAACATCGGTTGCCAGTTCATTCAGGTCACACATTTCAAAATGGTCGACCGTCTGAATATGACGCGAATAGGAAAGAAGATCGTTAATGAGGAGTTGCATACGGCCGGTTGCCTTGTCTATTTTTCCCAGATGTGTCCGGACAGTAGTTATATCGGCCATATCGAGGCAGCCTCTGATCAGGTCATTAAATATCAAAATTTTCCTCAGCGGTTCCTGCAGGTCATGAGATGCGACAAATGCAAAGCGGTCCAATTCATGATTTATTTCTATTAATTCATCATTGTTTTTTACCAGTTGCTGATTTAGCAGATTGATCCGCTCTTCCGAAATTCTTCTCTCTTTTATTTCAGATTCAAGATATAAATTTGCAGACCTCAGTTTTTCTTCCTGAATGGTCAGTTCCTTCGTCTTCCTGTATAATTCAACGAACACACCTACTTTAAATCTTAAAAGTGCCGGATCGACAGGTTTATGGAGATAATCCACACCACCCATTTTGAATCCCTTAAACATCAGATCTTCACCGTAACGATGAGCGGTGATAAAAATAATGGGAATATGCCTCAGGCGGTCTCTCTCATAAATGAGGTGAGCGGTTTCCAGGCCATTCATCTGCGGCATCTGCACGTCCATCAGGATCAGGGAAAAATCCTGATCTTTTAATAACAGTTTCAATGCTGCTTTTCCCGAATTGGCTTTTACAATATGATAGCCTTCTTTTTCAAGAATACTTTCAATGGACAGAAGATTGTCCTCCCGATCATCTACAACGAGGATTTTGGCATCGTAGGTAGACCGGTTCTCATGGAGAGATATTTCTGATACAACTGTTTTCATCTGGATTTATTTGTAAAGCCACACACGCATCAGCGATAATAACTGATCAATTTTAACAGGTTTTGTGATATAATCTGAAGCACCTGCTTCAATACATTTTTCCCGGTCTCCTTTCATTGCCTTTGCCGTTACCGCAATAATGGGCAGATTATTATTCTGATGCTCCCTTCTGATTTTCTGTGTTGTTTCATATCCATCCATTGCCGGCATCATGATATCCATCAGTAACATATCAACATGCTTGTTTTCACCTAAAATATCGATGGCCTCCTGGCCGCTTTCCGCGGTTAATACCTTCATATTATATCTTTCAAATGCTGTCGTCAGCGCAAACAGATTTCTGACATCGTCATCCACGATCAGGACGGTTTTATTCGTTAGAATATCCTCTCTGGATCTTAAATTTTCGATGATCTTTCTCTGTTCCGGCAAAAGATCCTTATGATTCAAATGAAGGTGCATAACAACTTCCTCGAACAACAGGTCCATGGAATTCAGATCTTTCAGCAGGATTCTGTTGGCATACTGTTTTAGCTGGGTTTTTTCCCTTGAAGTAAAATCTTTCGCTGAATAAATGAGAATGGGTGTGATCTGAAGTTTTTTAATTTCATTTATTTCAATAACGATTTCCATTCCCGGAATATCAGGCAGCATATAATCCACAATCACGCAATCGTACGCGTTTTCCCTGATCATATTCAGACCTTCCTGACCTGATTTAGCGATTTCAACTTCCAGTTGTCCTTTGTTGACCAGTAATTTGGCAATGGTGGACGATTCAATTTCATTATCCTCAATTAATAAAAGCCTTTTTGGAACCTGACTTTGATAATTCTGGATGTCGTCGAACAACATATTGAGTGATTCATTTTTCAAAGGCTTCAGATTGAAACTCCGGGCGCCTCTTTGCATTCCCAGCAATTTGTTTTCTTCGCCGGATATCAGGTGTACCGGAATATGTCTGAAATTGATATCATTTTTAAACAGGTCAAGGATGCGCCAGCCGCTGGCATCCGGCAGTTTAACATCCAGCGTTACAGAAATCGGTTTGAATTTATTCACCATTGCGAACACTTCTGAAAAACCGGTTGCAACAACAGCTTTCAAATTTCTCTCGCGGGCTTTTTCAATAATGATTTTGGCGAACCGGAGATCATCTTCGATGATGAGAACCACCTGATCGTTATCTCCGATGATATTTCTGTCATCACCTGTTTCATTGATGATTTCATTGATGACATCCATTTCGCGTGTTTCGGGAAGTTTTACCGTGGGCACCGATTGTATGGCTGAATCATCGCTGTCCTGTGTCAGCAGTTTGTATTCGCTGATTGTCAGACTGCTTTGTTTTTCCTTCTTAACATGCGTTGGATTGTATTCCAGAGGCAGAAATAAGGTAAACCGGCTTCCATGATCCACTTCACTTTCCAGTTCTATGGAACCGCCCAGCAGATCCGCCAGTCCGCGGCTGATGGAAAGACCAAGACCCGTACCTCCATATTTACGGCTGGTGGAACCTTCCGCCTGCTGGAAGGCTTCAAAGATGATGTTTTGTTTTTCCTGCGGGATCCCGATACCGGTATCGCTGATGGCAAAAGCCACCACTTTCTCCGCATTGTCCAGGCT
>DASXKM010000353.1:0-1554 GCA_036496825.1 Puia sp.
CAAAAGAAATAAACAACCCAGAATCTGTGCATAGTCAGATCTGATTTCGTGCAACACAGCCCAAAAACCTGTTATTGGCAGAGCGGGCGGCGTGGGCAAGGGGCTTACTCCAAAATACAAATCGATTTTTGTACTCAGCACGGCCATGATCATCTGGATGGTAAAATAGAATGAGACGAAACGCGTGAAGAGTCCGAAAATAAGCAGTAAGCCGCCGATGATTTCGCCTGTCGCAATCCAGTGTGCCGTAATGTCCGGAAATGGAAAACCCAATTTCATAAACCTTCCAACTCCCTGGTTTACATACACAAACTTCAGAATACCCTCCCAGAAAAAAACGCCACCTGCCATCAGCCGGATTATAAAAATAGCTGAAGGTCCGGCAACCGGAGGATTCACAAACCAGTTAATCAATTTTTTCATTTTATTCTTTTTTAAAGATTCCGCAAACCTCAAAACTTTATTATGATCCTCAAAACATGTTACAGCATCTATGGAATACACTTGATAAAACATTGGATTATCAAGAATTTCCCACCGCACATGTAATAATTAATATAACACGGATGTTGTAACTAATTTTGCATAAAAATAATTTGCCGGCAAGATCCTACTTTTCCCATGTTCTGTTCTGGATGGCTGTATACGCTTTCTGGGTGGTCGTCTTCAGGTCTTATTCGATCAGTCTTACAAAGACGATGACGATCGAATTCTGCTATTTGATTTTCATCACGGCTGATTATTATATCATCAATTATTTTATTGTCCCGGCATTCCTGTTTAAAAGAAAATATATCCTATTCGTAACCGGTCTCCTCGGAACCATCCTCCTTTCGGCCTGGGGAAGATCGGTCATCGCACTCAACATGAGAGTTTTCTACTTTCACATCCCCGGGAAAATTGACTTCCCTGATTTGTTTCTTCATTCACTAATTAATATCTCACTTTGGATCCTGTTGATTACTGTTGGAAAGATGATGATTGAAAGACTGCAGGCGCAGTCACAATTGGAAACGCTGGAAAAAGAAAGAGTTAAAAACGAACTGGATTATCTGAAAGCCCAAATCAATCCGCACGCACTTTTTAATTCACTGAACACGATCTATGGACATATTGAAAAAAACAATCAGGTAGCCCGGAATACCTTATTACAATTTTCAGAATTACTGAGATACCAGCTTTATGATTGCGCCGAAGAAAAGGTAAGTCTTGATAAAGAAATTGAATACATTAATAATTTTATTTCTTTTCATAAACTCAGAAAAGATGAAAACCTGGTTGTGGGCATTGACTTTGGACATATTGACGCCAACCTTCAAATCGCTCCCTTATTGCTGGTTGTACTTTTAGAAAATGCATTCAAATTCGTCAGTAATTCGTCTGACAAAGAAAATAAGATATGCATTCAGGTATCAACCGTAGGAAAGCAGCTCCATTGCTTAATATCCAACACAAAAGAATTTCAGGAATCGGATCCGGGAAATAAATCAAAGGGTATCGGAGTTGCGAATTTAAAAAGACGTCTTGAACTTTTGTATAAGGGTAAATATGAGT
>DASXKM010000354.1:0-2515 GCA_036496825.1 Puia sp.
TTCCATCCCATGATGAAAACTCTGCCATGAGACTTTCGGAAAAACTATATATCGGATGCAGTTAAAGGACTTTTTTTTAGTCAAGTGCATCAAGGATCGGAACCGACTCAGGTAGATTGTTCAGGATATAATCCGGATAAACCGATCGCAGCTGATAATAGGTATGGGCGCCGGTGGCTGGTGAAATAGCGGATAAAAAAAAGCCCGCCGGTAAAGGGGGGCTTGCACAGGGAGGATTAATGGTTCTGATTATAACAATTTAAATTAGTTCAATTGACAGGTGCAACCTATCGTATATGTAACCAAAATAATGCCGATGCAAATAAAGGCGAATTTCCTGCTGTAAAACTGCTGATCGCCGCGATTTGTGGATTTTTTTCAACGAAAATTACACCTGGCGGCTAACCTTTCATACAACCCTGAAAGGATTTGATAACAAGCAGGATAATCAGGATCATCAGGAGTATATTCAGGATGCTGACACGTATGCGCGGCCTTTTGTGCAAATCCCTGGCAGCGATTTCCGGAGTGATCGCGATTTCTTTTGTGATGATCTTAAAAAGGTTCTTTAAAAATATCTCTTCGTGACCGGTGAGAATTTCAACGGAAACCGGTTTTGAAGCTTTGGCTTCGATGGTAAGTCTGGATCCCTGAAGAGTTTCGGAGATGTAATAACCAAACATCCCGTTCCAGCTTCTGTCCATGATCACCTGTCTGCCCTTGTTATCGGGTTTTGCCCGAAGACTATATTCATCAAAAACCCGGATGGTATTGTCCACCGCGTTACTGAGCTGATCGGTATTTAATCTGTATTCAATGGTCATAGGCCGTGAATTCAGGTGCAAGATAAGAAGCCGGGCAAAAAAATACAAGATGCTCTTTATCGCCGGATTCACGGCCTTTAACCGCCAGTGATGTCATTTTATCGAATTTTATTGATTTTTCTGAAACAAATTGATAAGTTTACTATTATCTGACAAGCGTCATATAACCAATGGTAAAAAGGGGCTGTTTCTACGGTCCCTTTGCTTTTTTAAGATTCTGAAGGAAAGCACTTGTTACCTCAGATTTTAATGCTTTTCGTGTCAACCGTCAACGGTCAACGTGTCAACGGTCAACCGTCACAAATTAAATATACACCTGTACGTCATTCACGATGATTGTATCAGAACCGTACAGACGGAAGGGTTAACCTTTTTTTATTATCGCATTGACAGGTAGCGGTTTAATATTCTGGCATGGGCATCGCAGCATTTTTGTGAAACCAATTCGGCAGACTTTACATATCGGCCTTCTACGCCGGGACCAGTGCAAAAAAAAATGATTGAAACATGCTGTTTCAACCGGGTCCATTTTTAAAATAAAAAATCAGTAATTATGAAAAAGTTAATTCTTCTCGCAGGACTTTGCTGCATTATTTTACCGGGATTGCATGCAGCACCCCATGTAAAGTCAGCTATCAAATATTTCGCACCGGTGAGTGCAAGTGATCGCGCGAAAGCACATTTCAAAGAAAATTATGCAGAGGTCCAAAACTACGCCTGGTATAACGCACCTGACAATAGTTTGTACTGCATTTTTCACAGGGGAAATACGGTGGACCGCGTTTTTTATGACAGCCGGGGTTACTGGCAATTTACTTTGGTTAGTTATCCGCCATCTGAATTAAAAATGAATGTCAGGCAGCAGATAGCCGATCAATTTGAAGGATACCGGATCACTTATGTTAATGAAATCCAATCAGCGTATGATGAACCTATCTATATGGTCAATATAGAAAACAGCGGTAATATTAAAGTGATACAGGTAACTGATGAAAATATCGAAGTAAAACAGTCATTGATAAAAGAATAGTTCTAATTACACGGGGACAGGATCACCGGAACATGGATGAAATAATAGCCCCGTAACAATTGCGGGGCTGTTATTTGATCTTTGATAATTCCTTTTGTGTGTATTGGTCGTACCTCTCCAGCGCTAGCAACTGGGCGATCAGATCGTCATAGTATACCGTCTGATCCGGCGACAGAAAATATTGTTCGTCCAGGTTGGTGGCTCCCTTTTTATAGTAAGTATGAAAATCGGTATGATCCAGAATAAACCGGTCGAGTTTCTGATGTTCCTTCACCCAGAATTCCTTCATCTCACCCGGATTGGTCGTCGGCTTGAAGAGCTCCGCATGATAGACCAGATTGTAATATTCCAGCTGGGATTTAAAAAGCGGTTTTACCGTTTTATAAAAGTAAATTTCATCTTTCCCCGAAGGAAACTTATAGTCCTCCAGTATTTTCTGAACCTGTGCCGAATAAGACTGTCCGACATTGAAGCAGCACTCGATGGACGTGCGGAGATCGTGATTCTGCCTGAGACATTCGTTCATTTCGGCGATCATCGCATCATACATTATCATCCAATCCTTTTTCATGATATTTTGAAGAATAACCATAATCATCAACCTTTATCCCGGAATAAATGCAGGGGCTGTGATGAATAAATCTTAAAAAATAAACTGGCG
>DASXKM010000355.1:0-3419 GCA_036496825.1 Puia sp.
CCATCACGACATCAGGTTCTGCGCCTCCATCGTTACTTGCCCATTTCCAGATACCAATTCCTTCTGTGCAATGTATAACCGCTTCTTCCGCAGAAAGCCATTGTGGGGCGGGATGTTTTCCCGCTACCACGACATTCACATAATGCCTGCTTCTCAAACAGTGATCCATAACCGATAACAGGCAATTCGCATCAGGGGGTAAATAAACACGGACTACTTCTGCTTTTTTATTCACCACATGGTCAATGAAGCCCGGATCCTGGTGCGTAAAGCCATTGTGATCCTGCCGCCAGACATGTGATGCCAAAAGAATATTGAGTGAAGCCAGTTTTCTACGCCATGGCAGGCCCGATGTTACCTTCAACCACTTCGCATGCTGGTTAAACATGGAATCAATAATATGAATGAATGCTTCATAACAATTAAACAGTCCATGCCGGCCGGTCAGCAAATATCCTTCGAGCCATCCTTCGCATTGATGCTCACTCAGCATTTCCATTACACGCCCTTCTTTTTTGAGGAATTCATCTGTGTCAATGGTTTCTCCTTCCCATTGGCGGTTGGTTACTTCAAACACAGCATTTAGCTTGTTGGATAATGTTTCATCCGGTCCGAAAAGGCGGAAGTTTTTTTCCTCTTTGTTTAATTGAATAATATCCCTGATAAATTTTCCTAATACCAATGTATCTCCAATGCCCATGCTGCCTTTGGCAGCCGGATCCGTACAGTATTTCCTGAAATCGGGCATGTGAAGGTCGCGAAGCAATATTCCGCCGTTGGCATGTGGATTTGCACCCATCCGGTGGTCTCCTTTTGGTGCCAGTTCAGCCAGTTCAGGTAACAGCCTCCCTTTGTCATCAAAAAGTTCTTCAGGCTTATAACTTTTAAGCCAGTCTTCCAATTGTTTCAAATGCCCGGGATTCGTTGCAGGGTCTGTTATCGGTACCTGGTGCGCACGAAATGTTCCTTCTACCGGCAGGCCGTTCACAAACCGGGGACCCGTCCATCCTTTCGGGGTTTTTAAAATGATCATGGGGAAATGCGCACGTGCCGCATCCTTGTTTTTTATGGCATTGGATTTTATCTCTTTTATTTCTTCCATCACTTTATCCAGCAACAGCGCCATTTTTTCATGCATCTCTATCGGGTCATCACCTTCAATTAAATATGGCTTCCATCCATAACCCAAAAACAAATGTTCCAGTTCTTCGTTGCCAATGCGGGCAAATATCGTTGGATTGGCAATTTTATACCCGTTCAAATGCAGGATGGGTAACACAACACCGTCCGTTACGGGATTCAGAAACTTATTGGAATGCCAGGCGGTAGCCAACGGACCTGTTTCAGCTTCGCCATCACCTACCACACAACTAACGATCAGATCAGGATTATCATATACGGCGCCAAACGCATGACTCAGCGAATAACCCAGTTCGCCGCCTTCGTGCATCGAACCCGGGCATTCAGGAGATACGTGGCTGGGGATACCACCCGGATATGAAAACTGGGTGAACAATTTTTTCAACCCCTCTTCGTCCCTGCTTATATTCGGATAGATCTCACTATATGTTCCTTCAAGATATACGTTGCCTACAATGGCAGGGCCACCATGCCCGGGACCGGAAATGTAAATCATGCTGAGATCATATTTTTTTATGATCCGGTTGAGATGAACATAAATAAAATTCTGTCCCGGTGTTGTGCCCCAGTGTCCGAGCAACATGTGTTTGATATGCCCGATCTTCAACGGCTCTCTTAAAAGCGGGTTATCACGTAAATAGATTTGGCCTACAGAAAGATAATTCGCAGCCCGCCAGTAAGCGTTTATTTTCTGCAATAAATCCGGCGATAAGGTTTCATTCGTTTTATTTAAAGTTTCTGTTTCCATGACATTCATATTTTAAATTGAATATTTTCTTACCGGACGAATTCATGAATTGCATTGATGTGCAGCTACTTCGATAATAACTTCTTTCTCCTTTGCGCAACGACGCGCAGTCAGTATGGAAGGAAGGTGCTCTTCAAACATAACATCCACAATGAGTCACTGTTTTAATGCCTCTGAATTTACAACAAAAGCATCCAAATCTCTGGAATTGTCTTTTAGCATAATATTCGTTCAAAACATATTATGCCATCGTAAGAAAAGTCAAAGGATGATTCTGATCACCTATTGGGTCATTGATACCGACACGTCATTTTCTTACCATTCAAACCTGTTTTCAAAAAAGAGACATGGGGTACGATATTTTAATACAACCTGGAAAAAGGGAATATGAAAAGAAAATATCTGGTCATTGCGGGGATAGGTTTGGCGTGGGTAACGGCGGCCGTCTTTTTTTTCAGATACCGTAACCGACTCAGTGGATCCAAGTCAAAAGGCAAAGCCGATAAAAAAACGGCAGATGGGGAAAAGCATATCCGGAATGTGATGAAAAAATCAAAACTGGCACTTTAATATGACTGAAAGGAATGATCTGTCCGGCACAGGGAGAAAAAAAATGCTGAAAATTCACCCGTCAGCGGTTGGCACGATTTTATAAATGTTTTGTAGGTCTGAAACAACCTTTTCTAATCTCAATCATTAAACTAATGGGAAACATACTGTATGTTGTCGCGGTGATCCTGATCATCATTTGGGCAATTGGCTTTTTTGGATATCATGCAGGTGGCATCATCCATATCCTGCTCGTCATAGCGATCATCGCTTTTCTGCTGAAAGTGATCAGACGCGCCTGATTATTCAATGGCATTTTTAAAAGGAATCGTCAAAGATCGCTTTGGCTCAGTATGCGATTATTTCGGGCGATTATTGTTTTATCTGAAATGTCTTTAAACAAATCTCCCTTTTTTATAATCCTCGAAAGCATATTTTTTATTGTAAACGCAGAGGGATCGAGTGTTGCGTTCACCTCTTTCCATTCAAGCGGCGCTGACACCGTCGGCTGATGGTAGGGCCGAACCGAATAAACACTGGCGAGCGTATCTGCATAATCATTTTGAGACGGGTCGACGTATACTTTTCCGCTGCGCGAAGAAATGCTGTTTTCAGACGTCGACGCCCCGGGAACCATGATATGAATAGCATGACAGATTTGTTCAGCCATGGCCCGGCAGGTTCTGGTGTCAAATCCGGAACAGGGTATGAAAAAATGCATGCCTGTTTTTCCGGAAGTTTTTGCAAATGCCTTTAGTTTTTTCCGGTCGCAATACTCCCTGGCTGCCATCGCTGTTTCGATTAATTTCGGCCGGTTGGTTTTGCCTTCATCATCAGAAGGATCCAGGTCGATCGCGATAAAATCCGGCCTGTCGGGCGTTAAAATCCGGCTATTCCATGGATTGATATCAATGCACCCGAGGTTCACCATCCAAAGCAGGGTTGCTTCATTATTGCAAACCAGGTAGTCAATTTCTGATCG
>DASXKM010000356.1:0-9240 GCA_036496825.1 Puia sp.
ATAATACAGATCCGATCTGAATCGCCCGGATTTTACTTCTTCCTCCAGGTTTCGGTTTGTAGCAGTAATGATCCGGACATTCACCTTGATGCTGACCTTCCCACCTACTCTCTCCAGCTCACGTTCCTGAATTACCCGCAAAAGTTTAACCTGGGTCTCTAATGGCATATCCCCGATCTCGTCCAAAAATAATGTACTATTATTCGCCAATTCAAATTTGCCGACCCTTCGTTCTATTGCACCGGTAAACGACCCTTTCTCATGACCAAATAATTCACTTTCGATCAGGTTAGCCGGGAGTGCAGCACAATTGACTTTGATCATCAGTTTATCTTTTCTCAGTGATGCATTATGAATACCGCGGGCAATCAATTCCTTCCCGGTACCTGTTTCACCCGATAAAAGCACGGTGGAATTAGATTCTGCCACCAGCGACATCATGTGGTAAACCTTTTGCATTTCCGGGCCGCTCCCGATGATGTCCGAGAAATCATAGATGGTTTTTATCTGCTCCTTCAGATGGTCATTCTCTACTTCCAGCATTTGTTTATAGGATGTCAGCTCTTCATTGACCATGACATTGGATATGGCAACGGATAATTGTGCACATATGCCTTTCAAAAGCGGAATGTTTACCTTGTCTGTCTCCATCCAGAAGACCCCCAGCTCCTTATTTCCGGTACGAAGCGCCGTCCCCGTCATTCTTAAAAATTCAACTCTTTTCCAAAAATGAATATATTGAGGCGCATGTACATTTTTGGATTCTTCTTCAATATTAAAAAAAATGGGTTCATCGCTGGCCAGAATTTTGTCCTGGAAACCATCTTTTATTTTCAGTTTGGAAGAAAGGATAAACAGAAACTCCGGATCATTTCTAAAAGAAATGGTACTATCAAAAATATAAGGGCTCATCGTGGTGCCGTCATCATTGATCAGCCGGATCACGTATCCTTTCACAGAGCTTATCTTCTTTACAGACCGCTGAACGGCAATCGCCAGATCTTCTTTGCTTCTCACAGCAGCAATCTCCTGACTGAAATCCAGTAAAAAAGATTTATCCTTTTCTTTATTTTCTATTTCTTCATAAGCCGAAATATTGCTGGCAGCCGTGGATAACTGACTTGAAATGCGGTCAATGATGTTTAGGGCCTGATCATCAAAACTATTCAGCCTGTCAGAAAATAAAATGATGCCATGTCTAAGAATGCCAGCACCAGGAAGTATTTTGATCATCAGTTCCCGGGCACCGTCCGTATAATTGAGTCTGAACCAAAGGGGTGCACTGGCAAGATCAAATGAATCCATATTGAATACAACCGGCCTGTCTGAGTGAGAAGCTACATCATATATTCCATCAGCCACCGGATTCGGCAGGTTGATCATTTCTGTATATTCAGGAAACTTTTTTGCCCGGGAATCCGGATCTATTAAATAGGCATGGTAAGACCGACCATTTTCGTTTAATACGGTCATCACATCGTGTGTAAAGTAAATCAGTTTTTTTAAACCGAAGTTGATCACATTTAACAGGTCGGTCCGGTTGCGTACTGTTACCATATCGTTGCTGAGCGAGAGCAGTGTTTCGGCAATGTATTCTTTTTGCCTGATCTCCTCATTGATGATAATATTGGAAACAGCGTTGGAAAGGTGGGGCGCAATCCCGCGCAAAACGGTTCTGAATAAATCCGAAAAGCTATCTGTGGTAGCGGAATATATAAATATAAAGCCAAAGGTTTCCATTTTTTCTTTCAGGAGAGTGAGCAAACCTTCCCGCATTCCGTGTTCGTAATTAATTTTAAAAAATCCGGGAACGCCGGGTTCATTCATCATCTCTCCGATTAAAAAAGAGGACTGCACATCTGCGTCTATCAGCTTTGTAAAAGCAGAATCAACAAGCGGAAATTTAGAATCGAATAAGGTATTAAATAGTTCACGATCCTTTACCGGATTCGCCTGTGGATCCTTAAGAAATGGAAAAAAGATATTTCTTTCCCGGTCAATCAACGCAATGATCACATGTGAAAACTCGAAAAAATCCTTGAGTGTAGAGGATAAAATTTTTATGAGGTCATTCTTTTCCCTGACTTTTGTAATGTCACTGCTTAATGCAAGAAGAATATTCTTTTCTTTTTCATAACGATCGAGTTGTTCGCGGAGCAAATGGTTATCCCCCGGCTGGAGCAACTTATCCGCCTGGCGGATCTTTTTATTTTTAATCCTTTCCCCGGTCTCCATGTATTGTAATTTGAAAATTAAATTCTATGGCGATGCAGCGTCCGGTTCGAAGACGTACATCTGAGGGTAAGTGGCCATCCCGTAATCAGGTAATACATTAATAGGCAGGGAATTATTCAAATTTAAGAAAAGTCCAAAAAAAGAGGACGGGCTTTACCCGAAATTTAGTGCGGTTATCTCGTTTACGTGAAATAAATAATAGATGTATGATTTCCTAATTTGGTTTAAATCGCTGGAAATCTACGTTTTGCAAACAGGGATTCAATTTTAAATATGCTTAATTATTATTCTAATGATAATATGACTACTCTGTAACACACCCGGCATATTTCATCTGAATGATGTTCCGGTATAATGATAGAAAACCATTGCTTTCCGGCCTTCTCCAATTCCGGTATTTTTTCAACCTGCACCTCGAGTTCATTTCCCTTCGCATCAGCTTTCGCGAGATCATCCCGGCTTTTTAATTCAGTCAGAATCATGATCTCGCTTCATAGTTTGAAAGTAGCAAAACAGGGTGTTGCATATTGGGAAAACTGATGAAAATTTCGTATCTTGAATAGGTCTGATATAAGATATTACAGATGTCAAATAATTACTTCACAACGCCTTTCAATGGATTCCTCCCCGTTTTCAAATACTATCCTGCATTCTGTTATAAACGGATTGACATTCACAATAAGAAAGAAAGATGAAAACGTTTATGATGTAAACTCAACCACACCGCGCTCAGGTAATTTTGATAAATACCTAAATTCAATTTACTCCGGAACTGTAATCAAAAATTTAGAAACAGGGGAATGGGAACTCACCGAAGGTGTTGGCCTGACCCCGGAGATTGTCAGACAAATCGGCTTGATGATAGACAACAAAGTATGGTTTCCTAAAAACTAAAAGTTTAATTTTCGCCATCCCTCAGGCACATATATTCAGCCGGTAAAAGTCTTACCGTTGACATCTTTCGTCCAGGCAATATTTTAAAAATTTAAAACAAAAATAATGATGGATTTACCTATTATAGAAGTCAGGAACCTGACGATGAAAGACTATCAGTCGCTGAAAGACGCAATACGATAAATATGATGATAATCATACATACCGCGACATTATCCGTCCAGCCGACGTTACGCCTGTTGGTCTGCCGGAATCCGGTAACACCAATGAGATTATGAAGAATATCATACCGGTTATATAAAAGAGCTTTGGAACCCCGGAAATTTATCGCTCAGGATTTTTATTACTTACTAAGTTAGCCCGCATATCCTTTTGGCTGCTTTTCATGAAAAAGTAAATGCATACGATGTTATGGAAGTTGACAATATAGTTGGTAAGTTTGAAAATATAAACCTGATAACTTTAGTATTACTAAAGAGGGATGATTATAATATCATTGCTTTGGGCCGATATCATTCAACCCTGATCTCATGGCAGGCGTTAAAAAGCTAAATACCTGGATGGCTACCGCCATATGTGGAAATGATATAACTTCTTCCTGTTTATACGTGGCCGCTCTGACCATCTCGATTGCCGGAAAATTTGCGTGGCTGGATCTGTTACTGGTATCTGCCGTTTTATATTTGTACAGAAAAATATATGGAGAAGTGGTTGGGGCACTTCCACTGAACGGTGGCGCCTACAATGTACTTCTCAATGCAACCAGTAAAGGAAACGCTTCTGTCGCAGCCTGCCTGACCATCCTTTCGTATATGGCGACTACCGTAATTTCGGGAACCGAAGCCATGCATTATCTTCAGGATAGTATTCCCGGGTTGCCTGTATTTTACTCCACCCTGGCGCTTTTATTCCTATTTCTTTGTCTAACCATACTGGGCATTTCTGAAAGTGCCGTTGTAGCGCTATTTATTTTTTTACTGCACCTTGCCTCGATGTTGTTGTTAATTGGCAGTGGTATGTTGTTTTTTTATAAAAATGGTCTTTCTGTTTTTCATTTGAATTTTGCTCTTCCGGTGAAAGGTGGAAGTGCGAGCCGGGTCATTTTCTTTGGTTTCAGCGCGGCGATGCTTGGGATCTCCGGTTTTGAAAGTTCAGCCAACTTCGTGGAAGAACAGAAAAAAGGCGTCTTTCCCAAAACACTTCGTAACATGTGGCTCGCCATAACGATACTGAATCCTGTCATCGCTTTGCTCGCGCTGTCCCTGGTTCCATTGCCGGAAGTAGAAATACATAAGGAATCACTGCTGAGCTTTATGGCCGGCATGACAGGCGGAAAATGGCTGGCCACTATAATATCTGTCAACGCTGTCACGGTGCTTAGCGGGGCCGTGCTCACATCATTTGTCGGCGTCAACGGTTTGATCCGGAGAATGACGTTGGACCGAATTCTACCGCAGTTTTTACTCAAAGAAAATAAAAGAGGCAGCAGCTACCGTATTTTAATTACCTTTTTTATTCTGTGTACGAGCGTTCTTTTTGTTACCGATGGAGAACTGGCCCCATTGGCCGGTGTATACACCATTTCATTTTTATCGGTCATGGCATTTTTCGCCCTGGGCAATTTATTACTCAAAATCAGAAGATCGCGTCTGCCAAGACCCGAACACGCAAAACCTCTGATGGTTATTGTAGCCTTATTTTCCACCGCTTTAGCACTCTATGGAAATTTAAAGCGAAGTCCGATATATCTGATCGTATTTCTTCAATATTTTGTGCCCGCCATGTTGCTGATTTACTCGATGCTGAACCGCAACCATATTATGGAATTTTTACTCGAAATCCTAAAAGCGATTACGGAAAAATTCAGAAGATTTACCATTTCCGTTCGAAAAAACATCAATCAGACAATGTTTTCTCTGCATCAGCAGGAATTTATTTTTTTTTCCAAGGCCGATGATGTGGCCACGCTCAATAAAGTGATGATGTATGTGGAAGAAAATGAAATTACAAAAAAAATAAAAATCGTTACGTTGTTAAAAGATAACCAGAAGGTGCCTGAGCAGTTCTTAAAAGATCTGGAAGTTTTGGACAGGGCCTATCCTAATTTGCATATTGAATTTTTGCCAATGGAAGGCATTTTTAATCCGAACACCATTGAAGAACTCAGCAAAAAATGGAATATACCAAAAAACTTTATGTTCATCAGTTCACCCGGTGAAAAATTCAGTTATAAAGTTGAAGAACTTGGTGGTGTCCGATTAATTTTATAGTAAAAACCTTCATTCGCAGTCCGTTGTTCATTTTTCGGTGCCGAAATCCTCCCTTCGATTAACGTGATTTAACTTATTCAGGTTCTTGTCAGATTTTGGCAATTTCATCATAGATTGTACAATGGAAAGTACCCGATTCATCAATCTTTTGGAAAAAAAGAACCGGCTGTAAGCAATTGCATTACCCGCTGGTGATAATACTACAAAACGAAATCCTCTTTCAGTCTGTGAAAAATTCAGGTTTCGATTATTCACAATCTGACGACGAATGGATTCTGATTCCAATAAACATTCTTTCCTGGTTTTATGCAGGTTTCCAAAAAGGATTATCAGGTTCAATCGGGTATTGAAACTGAAGAGCGCACGAAAAAACCCTTTTTTGGTTTTGCGTATGTCAAAATCAATCATCTATTGTTAATTTAAATTTCTAATATTGTCGCCCGTTTTCTTAACACAAAAACCGGTCCCGGCACCTCAGCTTTTTATGATAGTCTAATCATATATCCATGTATGTTCGAGATTTTTGAACATACAATCACAAGCCGTACCATACTTCATTAACTGATCGCAGCATCCGCCAACGGAATCCATTCAAACTGCCACCAACAACACAACTGAACGGCAGGAAATTATCAACCTTTCAAAACAAAAATGGCAATGGATGGCAGACATGTCTGGACAACGCATCATAAATCAGCAATGGTATCATCTTTGTGGCAAAAAACGTATTAATTGTTACGTATTTAATGCCGCGTAAAAATGGCTATTGAATTATTTGATATCGATAAAGGCTATACCTTGTTTTCCAAGGGTCACTACGAAACTCCGGTGCATTCCCACTATCCCATTGAAATTGTCTATGCGGCTCAAGGTTCATTCAGCATATCGACAACTCTTTCCGAATATACAAATATCAAAAGCATAATTATACCTTCAAACCTTCCCCATAGTTTTAATTGTCTGGATGCTGAGTGTAGCCTCCTGTTTCTTGATCCGCTTTCTGATATTGGTTTGTATTTTTTGCAGCGATACGGGTTGATTTCAAAGAAAAGTATCATCGTAAACCCTCCTGAATTATTCAAATTTTGTAAAGACGGGAAATTTGACATTGAATTAATCTTGAATAGTGCTGCCGCAAATCCTATCATGCATATTGACTTCAGAATTTTAAAATGTATTCAAACTATAAATACACTTGGTATTGATGACGACTTAACCATGATTCAATTGTCGAAAGCTTCATTTTTATCAGAAAGCAGGCTTGCTCATTTATTTAAAAAGCAATTAGGGATATCTGTTCATCAATTCATCCTGTGGAAAAGAGTATTGCTGGCAGCGTTAAAATCAAGAGAAGGATATTCTCTTACCGAATGTGCACATTATGTTGGATTTTCGGATTCGTCTCATTTCAATAAAGCATTTAACAAAATGTTTGGTGTCAATCCATTTTTCGTGCTAAAAGATTAGCAGGTTTATACAATTTTTTGAATTCGAATTTTTTGAGCTTTGTGCCATTATTAACTATAAAAGAAAATCTATATGGAAACTATAACAAAAAAAATGGATATCCGCGGGATCGCAGATAAGTTTGTTTATTTGAGGAATCATGACGAAGCTGCAAGATTGCGTGCTGAACTCTATAGTCCTGACTTTGAAAGCATAGAGGATGGAAATGACAGCGGGATTGGCCATGTGAAAGGCATGGCGGGTTTAAAGAAGAAAGGACAGGGCTTGTCTCAGGAATTTGAAGTACATCATATCAAAGCATCTGACCCGGTAGCAGCGGATAACTTTTTCTCTTTGAAATTTGAAATAGATGTTACGAATAAAAGGTCGGGAATACGTTCTCTTTTATCCGAAATAGGTGTTTATAAAGTTGCAGACGGCAAAATTATAAAGGAGCATTATTTTATGTTTTAGCTCATTCAGCGCGAAGGCTGTTCACCGGATTCGCCATGGCAGATTTCAAAGCCTGGAAACTGATGGTCACCACAGCGATCAACATCACCAGGAATCCTGCCAACGCGAAGATCTTCCAGCTGATATCAATGCGATATGGATAGTTTTGCAACCACTGGTTTGCTGCATACCATCCCAGTGGTATTGCAATGAGAAGGGCCAGCATCACCAGTTTTACAAAGTCTCTGGATAAAATGGCCACCACCGTTTGTACGGAAGCACCCAGCACTTTGCGAATGCCGATTTCTTTTGTTCTTCTTTCGGCAGATAAGACAGATAATCCAAACAAACCGATGCAGGAAATAAAGATAGTCAGCACGGCACTGAATAACATTATCTGTTTCCATTTTCTTTCCGCTTCGTACTTCTTGTAGTTTTCATCTGCTTTGAAAGTATAATTGTATGGCAACATCGGGAAAAGCTGTCTGAATTTGGCCTGAATATATTTCAGGGTTGAAGTTTCTGTGCCCGGTCTGATTTTCAAAAATGTCATGCCGTATTTATTGTCGGCTTTCATGGTAAATAACTGGGGGCCAATTTGCTCGTTCATTGAATGGTAATGATAGTCTTTCACGACACCAACCACCGTGTACAGCTCTTTGTTATACCAGAAATTAACTCGTTGTCCGATCGGGTTTTTCCAGCCTGCTTTTTTTACGAATGCTTCGTTGACCAGCACTGAGTGTGATGAATCTGCGGGATATTCCTTCGAGAATGTTCTGCCCTCTGCCATCGCAATTTTCAGCATGGGGATATAAGATTCATCGACGGTTTCATATTGAAATGAGATCGGAGAATCCGCATTTATTCTCGCCACCGTTCCCCAGTCTCCTCCATTCTTCAAAGCAACATCCAGTATATTGGGATTCTTCAGAAGCTCCTCCCTGAATATGGCCGGACGCTCATGATTTTTTGCCTGTATCGCGACTTCCAACAGATTGCTGTCATCATAACCCAGTTTCTCTGTGGTAAGGAATTTAAATTGCGAGTAGATCGTGAATGTGGCAATGATCAGAAAAGAAGCCAGCGCAAACTGCAGCACCACCAGACTTTTCTGAAGATAATTCTTTCCACCCAGCTGAAAGCGACTGTACAAAGTCTGCACGGGATTGTATCCGGAAAGGACCAGTGCGGGATAGAAACCTGCCATAAAAGCCGTCATCAGAAAAAGCAATATATAGCCGGATACCAGTTTGATGTCAAACAGATATGACAGGCTAAGAGACTTGTTTGAGAGATCATTAAATACCGGAAGAATCAGCTGCACAATCACAACGGCCAGGGAAAACGCAAAAAAGGAAAGTAAAAATGATTCGCCCAGGAACTGAAGGATGAGTTCTTTTCTTTTGCCGCCAACTACTTTCCGGATACCGATTTCTTTGGCGCGCTTTACGGACCGGGCGATGGTCAGGTTTACAAAATTGATACAGGCAATCAGTAAAATGAATAAAGCAATACCGGAAAGAATATAAGAGTAAACGGGATTACTGGCATCTGACAATCCGTTGCTCGCCGGCAGATCCTTGTTCAGGTGCATATCCAGAAATGGCTGCAGCGTAGGTTTCGAAACCCAGTCCGCCACCGTCGCTCCGTATCTTGCTGTCAGACTTTTGATTGCTTCTTTTGTGTCTTCATCATAAAATGTCTTCATTTTCTTTTCTACGGCTGCCGGATTTGTCTGGGGCGGCAAAACAACAAACGTGTTTAGGAAAATATTAAACCAGTTGTCGCCGTTTTGTGCATCTTCTGCTGTTTCGATGATCGGTTCCAGGATATCAAATTTGATGGAAGAATTTTGTGGACATTTCTTTGCGACTCCGGTTACGATGTAAGGGACAAAGACGCTGTCATCCTTCGCCATCACGGTTTTTCCCAAAGCATG
>DASXKM010000357.1:0-1644 GCA_036496825.1 Puia sp.
TCCAGTAACGCGGCGTTTGCCTATGGTTTCCAGGCAGGCGCTGATATTTTTATCGATCCGCAAGTCGGCATTCGACTGAGTGCCCGTCTACTCGGAACTGCGCCTACCAGTTCAGGATATTATTTTGGTTATTGGGGAGACCCGGGCGGAAATTATTTCACTAATCCCGGACTCCTGCAGTTTAGTTTCAATGTGGGACTTATTATCGGACTTGGAAGAGTGTTGCCCGCTTATCAACACCCGGCGAGACAACCTCACCCGCCAAGACCACGTAAATATTATTACTACTAAACAGGCTAAAAAATTTTGGACGGTAAATGTAGAGAAAGGATTTCCACTTACAGGGTATAGTCTTCCTCCCGATCGGCTTTTATCTTTAATAGAAAGGGTATGTGGGAAACGATTCGTGGATATTTGACCTTTACAAGGAAAGAACGCTTCGGCGTTCTTTTTCTGCTTATACTCATCTTTGTATTCTTTGTTCTTCCTTTTTTTTTAAAACCCTCTCCAGGTGACCCCGATCCGGCTGCTTATCTTAAATTGAAAGAAGATATCCGGAAGTTTGAAACCAGATCGCCTGATTCATCTGTAAAAGCGGATAGTCATGACAGTTATAGCGCTCAAAATTCTATTTCTTCCACGGAAAATTCGGCTGGAAACAAAAAGAATTCCGTGATAAATATGTTTTATTTCGATCCGAATAAGATCCAGGCAGCCGACTGGCTAAGTCTCGGATTGCCCGATCGTCTGGCCCGGACGATCACGCATTATTTAGAAAAGGGTGGTCGATTTAAGACAGCAGAGGATCTGAGGAAAATGTATGGAATGAGTGAAGGTGATTATGAACGCTTGTTTCCATTTGTAAGGATCGACCATCCCTCTGCAGAATTAAAATCCCGCACTCATTTTGAGAAGAATTCGGTTCATTATTTTTCAACGGCAAAGAAAACAGATTCGTTTTTTTATAAAAACAATAGATATTCAGAGACCCTGTATGAACACAGGGCGAAAGATTTTCAGCTCACCGAAATTAATCTCGCTGATTCCAGCGACTGGGCCAGGCTGCCGGGAATCGGTGAGAGACTGGCCTCCAGAATTATCCGCTTCCGGGAAAAACTGGGAGGATTTTACCAGACAGATCAGGTAGCCGAGACATTTGGTTTGCCTGACTCAACGTTTCAGAAAATAAAACCTTATTTGCGTGTCCACTCAGTATCTCTTCAGCAGATCAATATCAATACTGCAACAAAAGAGATATTGATGTCCCATCCCTATATCCGCTGGCAGCTTGCCCGGCAAATCATTGATTACAGGATGCAGCATGGATCATTTCAGTCTGTCGATGATCTTTTACAACTGGCTCTGATGGATCAGGTGAAGTTTGAAAAATTAAAACCCTACCTGACATTGACAAAATGATTTATGCTGAATAGTTCGGCAGGTGATTCTAAAAACTGAAATGATTCCCGTTTCCCTGTCCCGTCATACGTATAAAGGCTTCTGCGGCAGGGACACGCAGGTCACGTCCGCGAAATTCCTCCATGCTGGCATGTCCGCATTGATAAATGCCTGGCGGGTCCTGGCTTACATGGCAGTAAACTGCTTTTTTCTTCTGCGCCTGGGTTTCAGAAATGTCAACATAAT
>DASXKM010000358.1:0-4429 GCA_036496825.1 Puia sp.
CATCGGCTCTTATAGTTCCGGTAAACAGGTATTTATCATTATAGGAATAGTTGATCCTGCCGAAATAAGAATTGGTTGTCCATTCAAAGTTTTGCGTGCTGACCGTAAAGGCACTGCTCGCCGCATTTAATGTCTGAATGGAGCTGGTTGCAAAGCCCTGACCGGTTGATGCAGAAAGGGCAATGGATTCTTCCAGCGAAGAAGTTCCCACGACCACGTTGAATGAATGCGCACCAAAAACTTTTGACCAGGTTAGCGTATTATCCCAGGCCCAGCGATTCGTTTCATTATAATTACTTTTCCCTTCCCCATTCACAGTTAACCCGGCCAAACTATTATAGGGATTTAAAAACCAGTCATACTTTGAATTTTCTATGACGGCATTGAATTGCGTGCGAAGTTTCAGATTGTAAGGGAGCGAGATTTCCGCATAAGCATTACCCAGAAAATTATTCCCGACGGTATTATTATCATTATTATAGATGTCTGAAATTGGATTATCACCTGAATAAAATGTACTGTATCCATAAACGCCGGGATGGTCCGATCCGGGTGGCATTATGACCGGAATATATTCGGGCGTTACCAGTGCACTGATAATGGCGCCGCCAAACTGACCCGACGCATTCTGGGGAACCGTTCTCTGATTCGTTCTGTTGAAACTTACATTGGCTCCCATTCTCAGCCATTTCGTAGCTGCCTGATCAATACTCAGCTTTACGGAATAGCGTTTGAAATTTGAACCTTCCATGATACCATCCTGGTTCAGGTAACCAAAATCCAGGTAATATGTTCCTTTTTCAGAACCACCCGAAATACCGGCATTGGCACCCGTTTGCATGGCGTTATGATAAATCAGGTCCTGCCAGTTATTATTCGTGGTTTGTAAATTATAGTAAGAAGGAATGGTTGCCAGAAAACCGTCTTTTGTTGTATCAAATATTTCCGCCTCCAGATCAAGCCACTGATCGTTATTTAAAACACCGATCTTTTTTGTTATCTGCTGAAAGCCCGTGTAAAAATTAACATCGACACGGGGCTTGCCCTTCGAGCCCTGCTTGGTGGTAATCATGACGATCCCATTTGTTGAACCCGCGGCACCATATATTCCGGCGGCAGCGGCATCTTTTAAAATGCTGATCGTTTCAATGGTATTGGGATCTATACTTCTGATATCACTGGCCAGCACACCATCTACCACATACAAAGGCTCACTGCCATTGGGCGATCCGATTCCCCTGATTTTTACGGACAGATCGCTGCCCGGCATTCCTGAAGGAACCGAGACCTGCACACCCGGAGCTTTTCCGGTAATGGCTTCCACCGCACTGACCATCGGCCGGCTGGAAATATCTTTCGTAGACACAACAGAAATAGCCGAAGTGATATCCTTTTGTTTTTGAGCACCGTAACCAACCACAACCACCTGGTCCAGTTGCCTGTTAGAAGGCAAAAGCTGGATATCCACGACCGATTGTCCATTCACTTTTACTTCTTTTGTTTCATCACCGATATAGGAGACAACCAGTGTTGCATCGGCCGGAACCGTCATGGTATAAACGCCATTGTTGTCTGTATTGGTTCCAATCCCGGTACCTTTTACCGTGATGCTGACACCGGAAAGTGCTTCTCCGTTTGCCCCTGTCACTTTACCTGTAATGCGGATATCCGCCATTACCTGGGTTGTCGATATCACAACGATCAGATTATTCGCAAGCATTTTATAGGTAAGATCCGTATTGGAAAAAATTTTATTTAAAACTTCACTGATGGAAGATTCCTCAAAATCAACATCGACCTTTTTCTTTAATGAATTCAGATCATAGTTGTACAGGAATCTGAATTCTCCCTCCTTTTCAATTTTACTCAGCACTTTTTCAATTTCCACCTGTCGCATGCTCAGCGTAATCGAACCCTGTCCGAATACACCCGCACGGGACTGCATGACCGAAAGGAGGATGAACATAAATGAAAGCTTCATGATGGTTAGCATTTTTTTCATGTTATTACATTTAGCGTTTAATAATCCGAAACACTATCGCCTCTTGGGTGGATTGGTTTCCGCTTTGAACACGTCTATTACATTATTTTTGATTTTATAAGAAAATTCTGCCGTCAGTTGCAACGCATTCAGGGCCTCCTGGATGGTTTCATTTTCAAAAGCCCCTTTAAACCGGTAGCGCAGCAGTTCCTTACTCTTTATATTGATTTTTACATTGTACCATCGCTCCATTTTATCCGCCAGCTCCTGAAAGCTGTCACCGTCAAAAACCAGCCGGTTATATACCCAGGAGGTTTCCACCTTATTGCTGTCCGGTATCATTTTGGAAACAGTTGTCACCGATATCTTGCCGATGGTTTTGACAGACCTGGCCGAAGTATCACTTCTGTAGTGATGAACTTCCGTTTCGGCCTGTTTACTGAAAATGAGCTTCTCGTTTGGCCTGAGTATAACTTTTGGGCCGTCTGACAGATCCTTCCGGCTCACTTCAATGATACCGCGCAACAGAGTGGTTTCGATGGTTTCATCCTGTGGGTATGACTTTACAACAAAGGCAGTACCCACTGCTCTGATATTCAGTGAAGAAGCGTGAACGATAAAGGGACGCGCGGTGGCCTTGACAACATCAAAATAAGCCTCGCCCTCCAGATCGACTTCGCGCGTAGTTAAATTGTAGGTATTTGTATAATTCAGCTTACTTCCGGCATTCAGCCAAACCTGCGATCCATCCGGAAGAACCAGTTTTGTTCTGGCCCCGGATCTGGAAATGATTTCGTTTTCTTTGGACGCTGTATTTTCAATTTTGAGTTGCGGGGAATGAAAATAAATATAGCCCAAACCAGCTATCGTGATGATCCCTGCAATGGCGGCGGCAAATCGCCGGAATCTGTAAGGACCGCGGGTAATAACAGGACTTATTTCCGGCTGCAAACTGAGATTTGGGACATAATCACTCTGATCGATGATCCGGCGGAATCTGCTTTCGTCATCCATGGATGATTCGCCGGTCCCTTCTTCCGAATCATGGGGAATAACGAAATAAGACTGAAGGATATCAAAAAGCTGATGCTTGTCAGGATGCTTTCGTAATAACTCCTGTAATTTGCCGGATTCATCGGGACTGATCTCTCCCGATAAATGGCGTGCAATCAAAAACCAAAGTTGATTTTCTTCCATTTCATATGGCGCTTGTTAACAGGACAGAAAAATGAAGACGTTCTACTAAACGAAGGAAAGATTTTTTAAAATAAAGTCTGTTTCCATCCATTTGATGAAGCCGTGCTGTGGATGATGGATGGCACTAGGTGCTGCCCGGGAGTTTCTGTAATCTTCCCGGTCCGGATTTGCCGGTGAAGAGAAAGTCAAACTCCGGTTTCAGCGCCACGGCGATTTTTTTTACGGCGATGGCCATTTGAACGTCGATGGTATTCACTGAAATATTCAGGATGTCAGATACTTCTTTATACTTTAATCCGTCTTCCCGTATTAATTTGAAAATCATTTTGCAACGCAGAGGTAACGCTTCCACCTGTTGCTGGATTTTGCGGTACATCTCCTCCGTGATCATGAGTTCTTCGGGTGATATCGTGGAATGAAAGAGTTCGATATTGATATTATCAAACGGCTCGGTCAGGTTATCTTTTGCTTTTTTTGACAAATAATTGAGCGAAGTATTTTTTATGGCAGTATATAAATAGACGCGGAGATTATGTATATCCGCAATTTTGTTTTTCTGCTGCCATATTTTTATAAAAACGTCTTCGGTAATTTCTTCGGCCGTTTCTCTGGTTTTGACGAGTGCCAGTGAAAAAAGGAATAATTTCTTATAAAAAAGATAATAGATTCTTTTAAATGCATCCTCATCACCAGCAGCAGCGCGTTGTTGGATACCGGGCAGAAAAGATTCAGAAAAAGTACCGTTTTTTTTCATGGCAAACGCAGAAAATCTTTTACAGAATTCTCGCCGGATCGGAAGTCATCTGATCAGAAAACGGATCCAACTGAAATGAAAAGACAAATAAAATTAAAACAACGCTGCAAACGACTATTCGCCGGATTCAACGGGATGAGCAACAACCGCCGGAGAAAGCGCTCAAAAGTTTGTCAGGTTAAAAACTAATTTAACTCACCGAAAACTGATTTCCAGACGAATTATGCATGACCCGCATTTGATCTCTTCGGCAAATGTGGCAAAAGCGATTTGATTTTACTGATGCCATTTTTCAGGCCGCGTTTTACAATGGCGACTGGCATCATTTGCTTTCCGAACATTGAAAAATCGGACTCCAGTGCTTTCTTTTTCATTTCTTCTTCCCGCGCCACCATTTCTATTTTTTCCAATAATTCTTTACGATGCATGAAAGTCTTTTATGACCGGCTTGCAAAATCATGCCAGGAGGAAATGGACGATGTAATCGCTGGCACTAT
>DASXKM010000359.1:0-3282 GCA_036496825.1 Puia sp.
CGAATGGGCTTGCCATCGCGGTGTAATTTGATCAGGCTGGGAATGATTTCCTGTTCGATTATTTCAAATGCTTTAGGATCACGGAAGAAATTGGTGACCGATATCAGCAGGTCTTTCAGGAGTGCCTTGATTTCTTCCGGGTTATGTTTAATATAACGGAGATAGGAAGCGAGATCCGGTAGGTTGTGCACATTGATACGTCGCTCAATCCTGCGCAGTATGGTGGGCCGTTTGTAATTCGAAAAATCATGACCCAGTTGCACACGGATCTGTGTAAAAATTTCCCGGAGAGCATTTTGCTGGTCATTATGCTTCTCATCATCGTCGATATGAATCTGAATACGACCGAGTCCGTTTTTATAATTGAGAATTTTTCCGGGAATTTCAAAAACAGGCAGCACTTCATCTACAAGCCCCGTAGCAATCGAATTGCGCGGCATTTCGCTGAATTCGGCCTCTCTGGGATCCTGTACAAAAGCGGCACCTCCCCTTTCCTTAATCCGTTTCAGACCCATGGAACCGTTAGCGCCGGTACCCGACAGCACCACGCATATTGCCCGGGAACCATGTGATTCAGCCAGTGTCCGGAAAAAAATATCCACGGGTGCACGACGTTCTTCTACCTGTAAATTTTCAGAGGCACTTAAACTCCCATCCGACATGGCCAGATGATGATTGGGGGAAATAACATATATGCGGTTTGCCTCCACAACTACATTTCCGACTATCTGAACGACGGGAATTTTTGCAGCGATTTGTAAAACTTCCGCCAGTTTGCTATCGTGATCCGGCGACAAATGCAATATCACCACATAGGCCAGACCCGAATCGTCCGGTACCTGTTCAAAAAATTCTTTTAAAGCCTGGATACCACCGGCCGAAGCGCCGATGCCAACAATCATCAATGCGTCTGAACCCAGATCATTCTCAGAACCATTTCCACCCATTGTAAACAATCTTGTAAATTTTGTAAAGTAAAACCCGGAACGGTTGATTCAAAGCTGGTCTGTTAATAATCACCTGGTGTTTGAAAGGATCTGATGGATTATGGAATTTAAAGGGACTTGTAAGGTAAGACATTGTAAAGCCAAAAAAAATTCAAATATGCAGCCTGAAGAAATTCATTTCTGAGTTTGAGCACGGTTAATCATAATGTGACAACCATTTCCATCCACATCATTCATCTCCGGCTATTCCGAATCACCATTTGTTCACCAGTTTAAAGGTTTCGAATTGCGTTTTCATCGACGGCAATGGGGAAACAGAAGTATTGGAAACTTCCAGTATGAACCCGTCTTTGCCATCATAGTTTTTCCAGACAGGCAAATTCGTACCATTCGGATTTCCTGTTTTTATAAAATTCAGCCAGTAGGAGGATAGTAATTCCTGCACCTTGTAATCATGGGCGGTCCAGGGTCTTTTCCAGAGATGAAGTGTATGTAATGCATAGGGAACCTCGGATGTATGAAAAGCGCCATAATTGGGAAAGCCTGGTAAGTCAGTGGGCACGTTACTGATCTCATAGAGGTAGGCGGGATGTTTATTAAAGAGTGCCCATTGTTGAGAAGGAAAAGCAGCAAAGGCCATGATGATTCCCAATTGCTGACTTGCTTTTGCCTGTTCATCATTAGCCGCCGGGAAAGCCGACAGATAAAGATCTGCCTGTTCGCCATATTTCTCTCTGGCGTCTTTTTGAGCAGTCGCAGGCGTAGCAGTAATGGGACCGAATAACGCTCCATCACCCGTTACCCATCCGGTCAGCAGGAATACATCATTTTGTTTATCTTTTTTAAAATAATCCCAAAGGTCCGTTGGCAAAACATATCCGTCCAGATTTAACCCCATCCTTTTTCCCTCCAGATGCTGACTGATATACAGAATACTGTCTGCTGGCAACAATCGCATTTCATCAATTGTTTTTGCAGCAGACTTATTCTGAATAGCGAGACCAACTTTTTCTGCATCAGCGAGTGTGCCGGGTAAGTGATCGCCCAGCAGTCCTCCACTTTCCGCGATGGCTCCCCGGAACAAACCCTTTGCCAGCGGCGAAGCAACCAGGGCATTCACGGCGAAGGATCCGGCTGACTGACCACCGATCGTAATCCGGGAAGGATCACCGCCGAACGCTGTGATATTTTTTTTAACCCATTCTAATGCGGCTATCTGATCCATGATCCCATAATTACCGGAGGCGCCATTCTGTTCCTTTGTCAAATCCGGATGTGCCATAAAACCAAATGCGCCAACCCGGTAGTTTATACTAACGAACACGATTCCACGCTTTGCCATTTCCTGACCATCATAAATGGCGCAAGCAGCAGAGCCCGAAGAAAACCCGCCTCCGTAGATCCACACGAAAACCGGCTGTTTTTCTTTTTGCAGATCTGCTGCTGTCCACACATTCAGATATAAACAATCTTCACTAAGTGGCTCCGGCGGGGCGATAAATTCCACGGACCAGCAAAGAAAGGGAACAGGCGTTGGCTGAACGGGGCTCGCTGAAAATGTTTTACAGACGCGTACTCCGTCCCATGTTGCTGGGGCCTGGGGTGCCTTCCATCGCAATTTACCGACGGGCGGCGCGGCAAACGGAATGCCTTTGAAAATAGCTACGCCGTTATCTGTATATCCCTCCACTTTCCCCTGTTGGGTCTGTACAATGACGGGCGATGTTTTGACCGGATTAATTTCAGAATAATTTCTATTTGGACTGTTTTGTGCCTTCACTGAAAATGAAACGCAAATGGCAATCAGAATGATTGTAATCCTCATGAAACATTTTTTAAAATTTCCCAAAACCTTAAATCGTCATCAAGTTTACAAAACTCTGGAAGAAATGCAAAATTTCAGCCTGAAGGAGGCGATGAAAGAATATCGACATAACGAAAAAAGAAAGGACACTCAAAAGTGGCAGATCCGGGAAAAAGTTTGTTAGCTTAATACCGAAGAGAAAATAATTTTTCATAATAAGCCTGAAATATATCGTGCTTACATTTGATTACAAATGGCTATATGAAAAATATCCCGGTTGTTTTTCTTTGCTTTTCCATTTCGTATGCTTTCTCTCAGCAAACAGCCTGGCCGGTCATCAAACATTATGAAGGAAGATTCATCGAGAAAATTGCCATGCCCGTGGGTGGCATCGGCACCGGTGATATATCCATTGGTGGAAACGGACAGTGGAAAGACGTGGAAATCATGAATAAGCCCGGTATGGGTTTTTATGGATCTGTCACACCCAAACGTGCACCCTTCTTCATGGTTTTTACTCAGGACGCGTCC
>DASXKM010000360.1:0-8246 GCA_036496825.1 Puia sp.
AAGATAATATGATCAAGCGGAATGGATGTTAAATCGTTCGTGACCTTTTCACTAATATTCTGTCGCTATTTCTTCTGAAACCCACTGAAACCAGGGCTCTTTACTTATGCTATCGCGTACTGCCCGGCCACGAATGACGTATGGCGATAAAGGGTTGGATATTAGACAAGCAAATCATGAGCAGGATTTATACATTTCTATACAGACGCAAATACGAATTATTGCTCTTCGCACTCATTCAGCATTTGTTTACCGGCATCGTTCTGAGGGATCTTCCTTTTTACACAAGATTTATTTGGCTGATCAATATGATCGTTCTGGGCGTTGCAAGCATTGGTCTGTTTATGGGAAAAGGACGATGGAAAAATAGTATACGAAAAACACTTTTCGTGGTTGTTCTGGCGCTGCCCGTCGGCTTAACCATCTTCGGCGACAAATCCATTTATTTTTCATTGCTGAATATTGCTTATGCTATATTTTTCCTGTTCATATTTTGGGAAGTGCTCAGGTTTCTGGTGAGGCCGGGCTACATCAATTCAGATATTATTTCGGCTTCCGCCTGCGGATATTTACTTCTCATCGAAATATGCACCTTTCTTTTGCAGTTTTATGTTTACCAGGACCATCAATCCTTCAAAGGGGTAGATTATTCAAATACCGCTTCCACTTTTATCGACCTGGTCTATTTTAGTTCCATAACACTGACCAGTATTGGTTTCGGAGATATTACGCCGGCCGCACATTATACCAAATTAATTACTGCCCTTTTTGGCATCGCAGGTCAATTCTATACTGTTGTTTTAGTCGGGATTTTAATCAGCAAGTTTTCATCAAAAACCGACCTCAAATAAATTTCAGGTTAGGAGTAAACATCAATTTTAAAATGAAACATCATGAAGAAACAGAAAGAAAACCTGGCTGAGATCATTACGGTCAGCAGGAAAGAACTCTTTAAGAGAGCAGAGAAATTTTCCAAACAATTTTGCGTGGAAGATGGTAAGGATTTTAACCTGAAAGATTTTGATCCTGATTTTGACGCAGGACTCGGTTCCGAAGATAAACCGATGGCCAAAGAAGCATTGCAAGCCGGTGTTCAGGCACTGGCAACGCTCCAGGAAATGCTGTATGCAAAAAATAAGTGGGCGGTTTTGCTGATATTCCAGGCCATGGATGCTGCGGGAAAAGACGGAGCCATCAAACATGTCATGTCCGGAATAAATCCCCAGGGGTGCCAGGTCACTTCATTCAAAGCTCCATCGTCAACAGATCTGGACCACGATTATCTCTGGAGAAGTCAGAAAGAATTACCGGCCCGGGGAAGAATCGGAATTTTTAATCGTTCCTATTATGAAGAAGTATTGGTCGTGAGGGTACATAAGGCAATTTTAGAAAACCAGAAAATTCCGGAATCCCTGATTTCAAAAGACATCTGGGACGACCGGCTCAAGGATATACGCAATTATGAAAAGTATCTCAACCGGAATGGCATTGTGGTGTGCAAGTTTTTTATGAACATTTCCAAAAAGGAACAGAAGAAGCGTTTTCTGGACCGCATCAACGATGCAGATAAGAATTGGAAATTTTCTCCGTCTGATGCAAAGGAAAGAAAATACTGGGATCAGTATATGAAAGCCTATCAGCAGATGATTGAGGCAACGGCGACCAAACAATCTCCCTGGTACGTGGTGCCTTCCAATGACAAGGCATTTGCACGGATTGTGGTGGCATCCGCCATCATTAATACCCTCGATTCGCTGGATCTTGAGTTTCCGCAGGTGAGCGATGAAAAGCGGGAAGGATTACAGGCGATCAAAAAAGAATTGCTTGCCGAAGATGACTGATATCTGATTTCTATCCGGGTCAGGGATTAATATTCCATATTTTAGAACAGTAGTCCCGTATGGAACGGTCCGAGGAAAATTTGCCCATGGCTGCCACGTTGTGCACCGACATTTTTGTCCACAATGCCTGATTGCCAAAAGTATTGCTTACCTGTTGCTGACAGTCAATGTAAGATTGGTAATCATGCAACAGGAAATAAGGATCGTGGCTAAGTAAAGATTGTACAAGCGGCTCAAAAAGGTGACTGTTGCCACCGGTTAATTGTTCAGACCCGAGGAGATCTATCACTCCCCTTAATTCAACATTATTCTGGTAATATGAATACGGATCATATCCTCCCGACTGTAAGGATGAAATTTCTTCCACCGTTGCCCCGAACAGGAAAAAGTTTTCCTTTCCGACCTGTTCTCTTATTTCAACATTTGCACCATCCAACGTTCCAATGGTAAGAGCACCATTCATAGAAAATTTCATATTGCCGGTTCCGGAGGCTTCTTTACCGGCTGTCGAGATTTGTTCAGAAAGGTCCGCTGCCCGGTAAATCCATTCACTGTTTTTTACGTTGAAATCAGGATAAAAAATCAATTTCATATGATCAGACAGTTCCGGGTCCTGATTGATCAGGGCCGCCGTATTGTTAATCAATTTGATGATCAGTTTAGCCATGGCATATCCAGGAGCAGCCTTTCCGCCGAAAATAAACGTACGGGGCACAGCGGGATATTCTTTATTTTTTTTTATCCGGTTATACAATGTCAGTATATAAAACAGATTCAGGTGTTGTCTTTTGTATTCGTGAAACCGCTTCACCTGAATGTCAAATAATGAATCGGGATTTACTGAAATGCCCAGATTTTGTTTTATGCGATTTGCAAGAGCTGTCTTGTTCATTAATTTAATTTCCCTAAAACGGGCCAGGAAATCTTTGTCATCGGCATACGCTTTCAGTTTAACAAGTTCATCTTCCATATGCGTAATCCATTTCTCTCCGATTTTCGAACTGATGAGTTCCGCCAGTTTGGGATTATACAATTTGATCCACCGTCGTGGCGTAACCCCGTTGGTCACATTGTGAAATTTTGAGGGACTGATTTTATTAAAATCCGCTAACAAATCCCGTTTCAGTAATTCAGTATGCAGGGCAGAAACGCCATTCACGGCATGGCTGCCGATGGTGGCCAGGTTGGCCATTCGTACACTTTTTTCTCCCCGTTCATCCACAAGGGAAATGTGTTGAATCAACAAATCGTCATTTGGGAAATTTTTCTTTATATCATTGATATATCGCTGGTTGATTTCATAAATAATTTCAAGATGCCTTGGCAAAAGTTCGCGGAATAAGGGTAAGGACCATTTTTCAAGGGCTTCGGGCAATAGGGTATGATTGGTATAGCTCAATGTATTTTGTGTGATTGACCATGCTTTATCCCAATCGTAATCATGATAATCTATCAGCAGACGCATTAATTCCGCAACGGCGATGGACGGATGTGTATCATTTAACTGCAGGGCAATCATTTCCGGCATTTGATCCAGGCTAATTTTTCTCAATGTCTGAATTCGTAAAACATCCTGAAGAGAACAGGATACAAAAAAATACTGCTGGCTTAACCTTAGCCTCTTACCCTTCGGCAGTTCATCATTCGGATATAATATTTTTGAGATCGTTTCTGAAATTATTTTTTTGTCAACCGCTCCATAGTAATCTCCCTTATTGAAAGCGCCGAAATCAAATGATTCAGAAGCTTCGGATTTCCAAAGTCGCAGCAGGTTAACCATGCCATTTTTATATCCGGGTACCGGCGTATCATAGGCAACGCCTTCCACCTTCATATCGGGAATCCAGCGAACACGGTATTTTCCATTTTGATCCGAATAAGATTCTGTATGTCCGCCGAATTTTACTTCATAGGTCAGTTCCGGTCTTGGTATTTCCCAGGGATTTCCCAGACGCAGCCATTTATCTGTAACCTCTTCCTGCCAGCCATCCGTTATTTTCTGGTCGAATATGCCAAACTCATATCGAATGCCATAACCGATGGCAGGAACGCCTACCGTTGCAAGTGAGTCGAGGTAACAGGCGGCCAGTCTTCCAAGTCCACCGTTACCCAGTCCGGGCTCTTCTTCCTGACTAATAATCTCGTGAAAATCCAAGCCCAGTTCTGCAACGGCTTCCCTGACCTGGTTTTCGATACCCAGATTGATCATGGCATTTCCGAGGTGGGGGCCCATCAGAAATTCCGCTGACAGATATCCCACCATTTTTATTTTATTAAGCTCCATTGTTTCCAAAGCCCGCACCCAGTTTTTTATTAACCTGTCCTTCAGCATATAGGCCACAGCCATATACCAGTCGTTCCTCGTCGCCATCTTTTCTGACTTGCCCTGCATATACAATAAATTCTCCAGTATTGATTTCTGAATGGATTCTTTTGTATTCAGTTGTTCAGTATCCGGTTGAGCGTTCATATAATATTCTTTACCTTTTTATCATTAAATCCTACTGTTTTCTACTTCGGGCAAACTGATCAATACGACGATGGAATGCGCATCCAGCAGATACTCCGATCCTGTCACCCCTATCGCTTTACTCCACCGGCATATATCGTTTGGTGATTCCAGTGAAGTATCTATCCATCTTTTCCAGGAACCATTGGGGTCCGGAACAGGTAATTCAAATTTCAGCGCCTGTCCATATGCATTCAGCATGAAATGGGTTACGAATTCACCGCTGAGGGATTTGATGGTGAAGGCGATGCTGTGGGAATGATAGGACCAGTCCGGTTTTCGCAATTTCAAACCATGCCAGGTGATGGGAGCCCTGTTCAACAGCTGATTTAAACTCATACTGAAACCGGGTTTGGACATATCCCGGCGAAGGCGTCCCCGGATAAGATGTTTTACAAAACGGTGAAGGTCTTTGTTTAGATTCAGCAGATTCCAGTTGAACCAGGCCAGCTCATTGTCCTGACAATAAGCATTGTTATTTCCATTTTGTGTTCTCCTGATTTCATCACCCATCGATATCATGGGAGCGCCAATCGACAGCAGCGTAATCGTCAAAAAATTCCTGATCTGCTTATTACGCAGGTTCCAGATAAATTCGTTATCGGTTTCTCCTTCCTCACCACCATTCCAGCTCAGGTTATTATTTTCACCGTCCCTGTTGGATTCCCTGTTCGCCTCGTTATGTTTTTGATTATAGCTGACCAGGTCATTCAACGTAAAACCGTCATGGCAGGTTACAAAATTGATGCTTCGTTCGGGTTCCCTTTCCTGATGTCCATACATATCAGGACTGCCCACCAAGCGCGTGACCAGTTTTGAAATCATTCCATTGTCACCTTTTATAAAACTGCGAACATCGTCTCTGAATTTCCCATTCCATTCCTTCCAGCTGTCGCCGACAAAGCTTCCCACCTGATATAAGCCGGCTGCGTCCCATGCTTCGGCAATCAGTTTTACTCCTGAAAAAACGGGGTCCGATTCAATATCCCACAACAAGGGCGGATTCTTTAAAGGCCTGCCGTTTTCATCTCTCGACAATATGGATGCCAGGTCAAAACGAAATCCGTCTACATGCATTTCGGTAACCCAGAAATGCAGGCTGTCCAGAATTAATCTTCTGACGATCGGGTGATTGGCGTTTAGCGTATTCCCACATCCTGAATAGTTGGCGTAGGAGAATGAATCTTTGTCGAGCAGATAATAAATTGAATTATCAATTCCGCGAAAACAATGAGTGGGTCCGCCAATTCCACCTTCCGCCGTATGATTGTAGACCACATCCAGGATCACTTCAATACCGGCCTTATGAAAGGACTTCACCATATCGCGGAATTCATCCAGAATATGAAGCGGATTGTGTCCCATGCCATAGCGTTGGTGCAGGGAAAAAAAAGAAACCGGACTATATCCCCAGTAATTGATCAATCCCTCCGGCGCATCCTGTTCATCAAATTGAAAAACCGGGAGCAATTCTACCGCCGTAATGCCCAGGTCGAGCAGGTAGGGAATTTTTTCGGCAACCCCTGTAAAGGTTCCTCTTTTTGCGGGTTCAATATCAGAAGAAGAATGCCTGGTAAAACCGCCTACATGTAATTCATAAATAATGGTCTGTGAAAAAGGACGCCGCAAATGCCTGTCGCCTTCCCAATCATAAACAGAAAGATCGGCGACCACACTTTTCATGGCAGGTACAGCAATGTTACCGGGTTTGGTAAATGCCCTGCGATGATAGCCTGCCGGAACCGCGACTGCTTTCGCGTAGGGATCCAGTAATATTTTTTCAGCATCAAACCAATGACCCTGGGAAGGTTTATAGGGGCCGTGAATCCGGTATGCATACAATTGACCGGCCTTCAGATGTTTTATAAAAATATGCCGGTAGTGATAACTCTTGTTATCCTGATCACTGAGCGTAATAACATGGGAAGGATTTATATCTTCCACGTTATCAAAAAGCAGCAGTTCTACCAGGGTACCATTCCTGCAGAACAAAGAAAAATTCACGCCACCCGGATAAAGCGTTGATCCCAACGGATAACTTTCCCCTTTTTCGTCGGGTTCGAAACTATGGCGATTTGAATTTTTCATCCTATAGCATGGATCTGTTTCTATTTGATCACGATCTCATTTTCACAGACTGCATTTTTTGAAAAGCAATCGAGATTATATACCGTTGTATCAGCAATATTTGTGAGGGCAGTGTCTGTCAGGAATGCCTGGTGACTGGTGATCAGGACATTTTGAAAACTCATCAGGCGGGCAATATTGTCATCCTGTAATATTTCTTCGGAATGATCTTCAAAAAACAATCCTTCTTCTTCTTCATAAACATCCATTCCGAAATATCCGACGCGCTGATCTTTCAGCGCCTGTATCACATCGCTTGTATTCACCAGTAAACCCCTGCTGGTATTGATCAGCATTAAATGGGGCTTCATCAGCGCCATTGATTTTTCATTGATCAGATATTTTGTTCCATCGGTCAGTGGCACATGCAATGTGATGATATCTGATTCTCTGCAGAGTGTTGGGAAGTCCGTATATACTACTCCGTATTTTTCTTTTATTTCTGTGTTTTCATATTTGTCATAGGCGAGGAGCCGGCAACCGAATCCATGCAGGATCCGCGCAACGATGGCACCGATCTTTCCCGTTCCGGCGATACCAGCTGTTTTTCCATGCATGTCAAAACCGGTCAAACCGTCGAGTGAAAAATTCAAATCCCGGATCCGGTGATTCGCGCGAATGAGTTTCCTGTTCAGGGCCATCATGAGGGCTACTGCGTGTTCAGCCACAGCATAAGGTGAATAAGCCGGCACTCTTGCAATGCGAATACCCAAATCCCGGGCTTTTTTCATATCCACATTGTTATATCCGGCGGAGCGTAGTACGATGAACCGGGTGCCCTGACGGTACAATATTTCAAGTATGGAGGCGGAAGCATCATCATTTACAAAAAGACTGATCATTTCAAAACCGGCGGAAAGTGATACGGTTTCATCGGATAACCTGTATTCAAAAAAATGCAATGCATAACGCCCGTTATTAGCATTTTCCAATATGGCTTTTTCAAATTTGTGCAGGCTGTAAAAAGCCACTTTCTTCATGAGTCAAATGTAAATCTTTTGGGATTTGTAAGTATGCACGTTAAGATACCAAAGGAATTTATCTTTACGGGCCTAAGACTATATCCGCTTGATCACCTGAAAAGGGAGCCCTGACCGGAGAAAGCTGTCTTATTATTTGAAAGAACAGATTTTATAATTAATAATTTATTATGTCATGCCACAAAAAGTAAATAAAATCGGCGTACTCACCTCGGGCGGAGATTCGCCGGGAATGAATGCAGCCATCAGAGCGGTTGTTCGCACGGGAATTTACCATGGATTGGAAATGTTTGGTATCATGCGTGGTTTCATGGGAATGATAGAAAACGATATTATACCGTTACACTCTAAAAGTGTTGCCAATATCATACAGCGTGGAGGAACCATTTTGAAATCGGCGCGTTGTAAAGAATTCATGGAATACGAGGGCCGGAAGAAAGCCTACGAAAATTTGAAGAATCTGGGTATCAATGGTCTTGTCATCATCGGGGGAGATGGTTCCTTTCAGGGAGCGAATCGTTTCGGCCAGGAATTTGATATTCCCTGTATCGGCTTACCCGGTACGATTGACAAAGATATTGCCGGAACAGATTTTACCATTGGTTTTGACACGGCAGTGAATACAGCTGTAACATCTATCGATAGAATCCGCGACACGGCCGACGCACACGACCGGCTTTTCATTGTTGAAGTCATGGGCCGGGATGCCGGTTATATCGCCTTACACAGCGGCATCACAACCGGTGCGATGAGCATTCTGATCCCCGAACATAAAACAGATATTGATGA
>DASXKM010000361.1:0-3141 GCA_036496825.1 Puia sp.
AAATTATACCCCGCCCTTCCTTTATATGAGTCTCAGATAATTAGTTTTCCGGCTCATGAACCGGTAAACGAAGGTGGAGTTTATGCGCAAATCATCCAGAATCCGTCTGTAGAATTAAGCCGGAACCTGTACGGATCATATTTACCACCTCCAAATATCTATTATATCGAGTCCGGGTTCTTTTGTAAGAGAGAATGGGAGTTTGAGAAGACGACCCATATCCCTTTCCGTTTCAGGCTGGGCTCTCTGGCCGACTGCAATGCCATGGAAGGCAAGCGTTAAACAGCATTCCGGATTTGTTTTTCTATAGCGGTTATTCTCGCCAGGTGATGATCATCGTGTTCTGCGACGAATAAAAACAGATCCATGGTACGCATGGGCGTCTTAAGACGGGGATGAAGCGAAAACTTAAATATGGATTCCTCGGGTAAATTTTCCAGCATGGAAAGAGTTTCTGACCGGACCGATGAAAATTCAAGCATCAGTTCGTCAGCTGTCCTGCGGTTATGATTGGCCATATCTGTTTTATTGTTTAACAAATCCGCAGGCGTCATGTATTCATTGCCTGAAATAATGTCGTCGAACCTTTTCTGCCATAGCGTTTCTAAATCTGTAAGGTGCCCGATATTTTCCTTGATCGACCAGCTGTTGTCGAGACGTGTTTCCAACAACTCAGGTGGAATGGAACTTATTTTTGCATTTAAACGTATCGGTGTTCCCATCAGCCGTTCCAGGATCATTGGGAAAATATTTTCTGTATAACCAAAATCGAATTTTCTGTCAAACCATTTTAAGCGGTCCATAAGAAAAACATTGAGTGCAGCAGAAAATAATTAGTCAGCAGGATTCAGTTCCATTTGCGCTGCGGAAGTATTTTTAGTCATTACTTTCTTTATGGCTGCTGTTAGTTGGGCAGCTTTGTCCCGGAGTTGGTTTTCTGTCCAGGATAAACCGATGCCTGTGCTGATACAGCATCCCATGATGGCGTCACTTTCACTGAAATCCTGGGTATTGAGTTTTTCAAGAGCCATCGTTTGCTGGGGACTCAGTCTGTTCAGCGTGGCCACTGTCTTGAGGTGATCCCATTTGCGTATATAGTGCCAGTTATGTTCGAACCAGTAAAAATTTCCGCCAAATATTTGATTGGATTTCATTTCTGTCACGACTGCCTCTGTGAGTTGACGGCTGGGCATAAACCAGCTCAGAAATGTATGACTGTCGCCTGCGGGATCCGGAATGCTTCTGAATTTCAGACCTGGAATTTTTGCCAGTTCAGACTGCAGGTACTGGTGATTTTTTTTCTGGATTGCGAGGAAATTATCGAGTTTACGGAATTGGGCGAGACCCACAGCCGCATGTAATTCCGATATCCGGTAGTTATAACCGATGAAGGGATGCAATTCGGCACCTCGATCATTTCCAACATGATCATGACCGTGATCCGTATAACCATCACAATTAATATAAGTTTTTTTATTATTGGTTAGTACAGCGCCACCCTCTGCACAGGTCACGGTCTTCACAAAGTCGAAAGAAAGAGTGCCGGCATCTCCGATGGTACCAAGGTATTTTCCTTTATAAGAGGCACCAATACTCTGGCAGGCATCTTCCAATAGAAGCAAATGATGATCCCGGCAAATTTCCTGTATGGCATCCATATCAGCCATGCTGCCACACATATGAACCGGCATGATGCAGCGGGTGGCGGGGGTAAGCGCTTTGCGTACGGCAACAGGATCCAGGGTAAGCGAATCATTAACATCCACCAGAACGGGAATAGCTCCCACACTCAGCACGGCTTCAAAGCTGGCAACGAATGTGAACGAAGGCATGATCACCTCATCGCCCGAACCGACACCCAGCGCAGCCAATGCGGTTGTAAGGGCGGAAGTTCCACTGGAAGTGAGTTGTGCAAATTCGCATTGTAAACGGCTGCATATAGCCTGTTCCAGCTCACGGGATTTCCATATATCTTTACGGGCAGCATCAAAACCATAACGCATGAGTATTCCGGTCGACAAAACTTCGTTTACTTCTTTTCGTTCTTCTTCACCAAATAATTCAAATCCAGGCATGATTCAAAATAATTATAGATCTCGGTTAAATATGGGTACAAAGTTAAAATCTTTTATACTGACGGCATTATTATTCGGGTCGTTTTCCGCCACCATCGCTCAGGTGGATTCAGCTAATGTGGAACCTCCGAAAAAATCGATGCCCTATGCCAAAATCAGTGGGAAATGGAGTTTGATACCGGCATCGGAAACAGACACGGCCGGAGGGCATTTCCCTGAAATACAATTTGATGTCAAAGACGCCAAATTTTTCGGGAATACCGGCTGTAACAGAATGTCCGGCACATATTTTATAGCCGACAGTGTAACCATACATTTCAATGAAAAAATGATAACAACGCGTATGTTCTGCGCCGGATATAATGAATCTGCTTTTCTTCAAAACCTGCTTAGGGTTGACGGGTTTAAATTCAGAAAGGGAATGCTAATTCTCCTGGTGGGCAACATCGAGGTTTCCAGGTGGATCCGCAAAGCCTCACCGCCTAAAAAAGCGGCGCCTAAAGCATAGATCCACTTTGCATCAACTGTATATTTAACCACTGGTTCTGCCGCCGGCAGTTCGTAAATTGCAAGCATGCAGGATTATCTTATTGGATTGAATGAACCGCAGAAGGAAGCCGTACTACATATCAACGGACCATTGATGATCATTGCCGGTGCCGGCAGTGGCAAAACAAAAGTGCTTACCACACGCATTGCGCATCTGCTCACTACCGGGGTGGATGCCTTCAACATTCTGGCGCTTACTTTTACGAATAAAGCAGCGAAGGAAATGAAGGAGAGGATCGAACGTATTTTAGGAACCAACGAAGCGAGAAACCTTTACATCGGAACTTTTCACAGTGTTTTTGCAAGAATATTACGAGCAGAAGCACCAAAACTGGGATATCCGCATCATTTTACCATCTATGATACAGACGACGCAAAAAGCGTTGTAAAGACTGTTGTAAATGAACTTAACCTGGATGACAAGCATTACAAGCCCAATATCGTTTACAACCGGATTTCGCAGGCTAAAAACGGACTGATTACTCCCGCAGAATATGCGACCGATTACTATATACAG
>DASXKM010000362.1:0-3768 GCA_036496825.1 Puia sp.
ATAACACTGCCTGATTCCTTCGTAAATTTGCAGTCACAAAAGGGCTGATGTATATGACAACAGAACAAATTCAGGAAATAGTAAATAACCAGGGGGACCCAACACTTCGCAAAACCGGTGAAAAAATAATAACGGGAGATCGGATTTTTTTTGATGAAGCTGTTTTACTTTTTGAGAAAGCTACGCTCGCTTACACAGGTGCGTTGGCAAACTTTAAACGCGAATCCCTTCATGGCAATAAAACTTATTTTAACCGGAATTTCCATATCGAGCCAACCAATGTTTGCGTATTTTCCTGTGCATTCTGTTCTTATTCGAGATTGTATGCCCACCGGGATGAAGGCTGGGAACTGAGTATCGAAGAGATGATGGATCTGGTAAGAAAATATGACGGCAAACCAGTAACGGAAGTTCATATTGTGGGAGGAGTCCACCCGAAAATGAATCTCTATTTTTTCGTTGAACTACTGCAGAAAATAAAAGCCCATCGGCCCGGCCTTCATATCAAAGGGTTCACCGCGGTGGAACTGGACTATATGTTCCGGAAAGCAAAACTTTCTGTAGAGGATGGGATGAAGAAATTACATGAAGCAGGTCTTAACTCCCTGCCCGGGGGTGGTGCGGAAATCTTTGACACTGAAATCAGGAAGCAGATCTGCGAAGACAAAGTAAATGCAGACGGATGGCTGGATATTCACCGGCAGGCGCATTTGCTGGGTATGCATACGAATGCAACCATGTTGTATGGGCATATTGAAAATTATAGTCACCGGGTAGATCATATGGAAAGACTCAGAGCGTTGCAGGATGAAACAGGAGGCTTCAATACTTTCATCCCATTAAAATTCCGGAATAAAGGAAACGACATGAGTCATGTGGCAGAATCTTCCGTGATTGAAGACATGAAAACATATGCCGTCAGTCGCTTATTCATGGATAATTTCCCTCATATAAAGGCTTATTGGCCAATGCTCGGCCGCCAGAGTGCGCAGCTGACACTATCGTTTGGCGTGAATGATCTGGATGGAACCATCGACGATTCTACAAAGATTTATTCAATGGCAGGATCAGAAGAACAGCATCCTTCTCTTTCTACAGCTGAGCTGGTAGCTTTAATAAAACAGGTAAAACGCGAACCGGTTGAGAGGGATACATTGTATAAGGAAATCAAAAATTACAAAGACATGGATTTGACTGCCATGGCATCCAGTCCGCTTTACAATTAATACTTTTTTATTTCGCACGCACACTGATCGAGATGCGTTTGTCTTTTGCCCGCAGAGAGTCGGCTGCGTCCGGCGCATATCGCGCGAAGTCCGACCCAAAACCTTCAGCACCTGTAAGCTGACCCTGATTTACGCCGGATGCCTTTAATGCATTCGCAACAGACACTGCACGATTTTCTGACAACTCGCTATTTAAAACGCTGTCGCCGCCTTTTTCATTAAATCCTGCAATTTTTATTCTGGCTTTTGGGAAAGCTATCAGAATAGCAGCCACATTTTCAACCTGGGTCATACTCTCTTTAGTAATGACAGCTGTACCCGTATTAAATTTTACCTGATCAAAATTAAAAAGAAATCGGCGGGACGGCCTGCTTTCGGGGTCATTGAAAAATGTGGCGAGTTGATCTTCCATGCTTCCTTTCCTGACATAAAGAAATTTGCCATCAGGAAGCTTCACTGAATAGCGGCCATCGTGAATCGCTGTTTTTACAGCAGTATCTTTTACTGGCGCCACCTGTTGAACGATTGGTGCCGAAGGCAGTTCGGCCGGTTGCTGCCTGATAAGAAAAAACCAGATAACACCTGCTGCCAATGCTATCAGAGCAACCGGTAGTACCCATTTAATATTCTTTTTTTCACGAGCGGTCTTCGTTTCAATACCGGCAAATTTCTCTAATAATCCGGAAGGATTTGCAGATCCCATAATGCCCTCCAGGAATATTCCCGCAGGCAGCATATTGAGGGTTTTCTTCTTTTCGCCATTTAGGAAACTACGAAGTCCGTTCACATTCATATCTGACTCTATGATATGTCTTCCCAGTACGCTATAAGCGGCCGGCGCGACAACGTTTAACAGGGAGGAAGCGGATTTAGTGCTTACCCCTGAATAACCTGATATGGCTTCCGTCAAGTCAGAAATTTTACCTCCGAAGACGCTTTCTAAATAATCCACACCTCTATAATTCGTATTCCACCACCAGGCCAGTGAAGTCTGGTTAAAAGGGATCTCTATCTTCGCGGCTTCTTTGGAAAGATTTAAAGTATCGAATCCATCTCCAAACTCCGTTTTTAATATGATTCCGATGATTACAGACGGAATAATACCCTGCATGGCCTGTTGCACGTTGGAGGTACTCTCACCCAGAATTCCTGCCATCTTGTTCAACATTTCCCCCGGGAAAACAGTTTTTACCGACTCAATTGGATTAAAAGACATATTAATGGACAAGTTTGGTGCATAAAATCCAGGCATACGAACTAATGGGATGTTTGCAGAAAGGTATGGTTAGTCGGCTTAAATTTAATAAAATTTATTATCCCGTGGTTATCAATTGATATTATCACGACCTGCTCCGGTCTTAATTGTTAAATTTGCAGTTTATGCCAGAAGATCACGTCCACAGTCATTCCGGCCACTCACATAGTCATGATGACCAAGGTCACGAAGGTCATTCCCATGGCAGAATCATTGCGCTCCATTCGGTAAACAGTGCCTTTGTGATCGGTATCATCCTAAACCTTGCTTTCGTTGTTGTAGAGGCAGTGGTTGGTTTGATTATTCATTCCCTGTCGCTGCTATCCGACGCAGGTCATAATCTCGCAGATGTTGCCAGTCTCGGATTATCTCTTTTTGCTTTTCGCATGATGAAGGTAAAATCTAATACCGTTTACACCTATGGTTATAAAAAAACAACTGTGCTGGTGGCACTTTTAAATGGTGCAATTCTGCTCATATCGATTGGTGCCATCCTGTATGAATCCATCCATCGCCTTATTTTACCGGAACCACTGCCTGGCAAAACCATTTCAATAGTTGCTGGCATCGGTATTCTGATTAATTCGGTAACCGCACTTCTTTTTTTCCGGAACAAGGATTCTGATCTGAACATCAAAGGTGCATTTCTTCATCTGATGTCTGATGCGGTCGTTTCTGCAGCCCTGGTTATTGGTGGAATCATTATCATATATACAAATTGGTACTGGATCGATCCGTTGCTTGGTATCCTTGTAGCGGTGGCAATAGTATTCTCCACCTGGAGTCTTCTGAGAGACAGTCTACGACTTTCGCTGGATGCGGTTCCGCAGGGAATTGATTTACGGGCTGTTCAGTCAGCTATTGAAAAGATTCAGGGTGTACAGGATTTCCATCACATCCATATATGGGCCCTGAGCACAACGGAAAATGCGCTTACAGGTCATGTAGTGTTAAAGGGGGAAATCGGAATGGAGGCGCAGGAAAATATTAAAAAGGAAATCAAACATCAGTTGCTGCATTATAATATACAGCACGTAACGCTGGAAACCGAAACGGAAAGCCTTGCCTGCGAGCCTCTGCGCCAACCTAATCTTTCAGTAAATCCTTAACGCTGCTTTCCAAGTCGGATCCTTCCGCGTTTATGGTACGTATAACGCCGTCCCTGTCGATCAGGAACGATGATGGAATAAAATCAATACCATAAGTTGATATGGAAGTGGCGTCCCAGCCCTTATCGTCAATCACCTGTACCCAGCTAAGCTTGTCGTTATGTACTGCTTTTTTCCA
>DASXKM010000363.1:0-3566 GCA_036496825.1 Puia sp.
CCGGTAATTGAATTTATCATTTCCTGTAAAACAGGCGGATCTTCAATATCTCCAAACGCACAATCAACAATATAGTTTCCATTATCTGTCAGGTACGGAATTGTTCCCTTCATTCTCCGCTTCGCTTCACAACCCAGCATTTGTAATTTGTCAAAAGTCCTCTCCCACCCAAAAAGGACCACTTCAACCGGCAAAGGAAATTTGCCCAATGTCTTAACCCATTTGGATTCGTCCGCCACAACAATCATCTGCTGACTATTTGTGGCCACAATTTTTTCGCGAAGCAAAGCACCACCACCCCCTTTGATCAACTGCAACTCGGGATTCACCTCGTCCGCCCCGTCTATCGTAACATCGATTGTTTTGACAGACGAAAAATCCACGATGGGAATACCCAGTCTCCTGGCCTGTTCTTCCGAACCAATGGAAGTAGCGATGGCCTTTATCTTCCAGCCTTCTTTATTTACTTTCTCCCCTATTTTTTCTATCGCCCAGTAGGCAGTCGATCCGGTCCCAAGGCCAATAATCATCCCGTCTTCGAGGAATGAAACCGCTTTTTCTGCTGCCAGTTGTTTTGGATTCATATTTTTATTTAAACGGATGTTTCCGGTTTCTCCTTCTCTCTGATCAATGCCAGATCAGTAACATTCATTGTGATGGGTATCATGCCTATTTGAACAACCGCTTTTTTACCGCGTAATTCCTTCACAGTTCCGGTTTGATGACTTCTTTTCATTTTTACTGAAGAACCGATCTGAATATTACCTTCTACTTCGACATATTTGGAATCAAATTTCTTTTTTATTTTATCATTCACCGGCTTTTCCTTCTGATTGAACAGAAGAGCCTGCATTTGCCTGAAAACATCTTCTTTATTTTCTGCTTTCCGCCATTCGAAAATAATCTGTTTCAATTTCCTTTCCATATCTTTTAGATAGGTGTAACGTTCAACAGATATTTTATTTTGCTCCTGAAGAATCTGAAGTTGTTGTTGATGTTTTTCTTTATGCAGGGTTTTTTCCAGCTCTGACCTGAGTTTCGCATTTTCTTTCAGCATCTGCTGCAATTCTTTTTCCTTTTGTTCCAGGTTGCGTAGGTCCTGCTCTGTCCGGTTCAGTAATTTATCGAGTCTGAAATGTTCTTCATCTACCAGTTTTCTCGCATCCTTAATCAGATCCGGGTGCAGACCAATTCTTTCGGCAATGGAAAATGTATAAGAACTTCCCGGTTTACCTAATATCAGCTGATAAAGGGGCTGCAGACTTTTTTCATCAAATGCCATGGCGCCGTTTATAATGCCACCCGTTTTGTTAGCCATCACTTTGAGATTCAAGTAATGCGTGGTCACAATACCAAAAGCATGTTTTTTCAATAATTCGAGGAGTATAACTTCAGCAAAAGCTCCGCCCAGATTGGGATCACTTCCACTTCCCAGTTCATCAATAAAAAAAAGTGTACGTCCATTACTTTGCTCCATGAAATATTTCATATTGAGAAGATGCGAACTATAAGTACTGAGCTCAAATTCCAAACTCTGGGTGTCTCCGATATGAATCATGATCTGTTTAAAAATGCCGAGCGTAGAATGAGGATGCACCGGAATTAACAATCCGGACTGTACCATAAGCTGTAACAGGCCTACGGTCTTCATAGTAACGGTTTTCCCACCGGCATTGGGACCGGAAATAACCAAAATACGGTTTTTATCTTCCAACAGGATATTTACAGGAATGGTGGGTTTTTGCGATTTTTTATGGTAAAGGAATAACAAAGGATGAAGAGCGCCGATTAGATGAATATGTGATCCATCCTGCAAATTTGGACATATCCCATTAATGTCAATGGCCAGGTTGGCTTTCCCATGTATAAAATCAAACTCGCCAACAATGTCATGATACAGATTCAGAAGTGGTGCATGCACAGAAAGTCTTGTCGTCAGATCCCTCAAAATGCGATTTACTTCCCTGCTTTCAGCATGTTCCAGTGAAAAAATATCGTTATTTAATCCAATGGTTTCCTCTGGTTCGATGAATGTGGTTTTACGACTGTCGCTTTCTCCGTGAAGTATACCCTTGATTTGCCTCTTATGTTCAGCAAACAAGGCGACTACCCTGCGGCCATTCAGAAATGCTTCCTCAGTATCCGCTACATATCCGGCTTTACTGAGTCGGGCAAGGATCCGGTCGAAAAGACGTCGAAGCTCATTCCGTTTCCTGTATAAAGACATACGGATCTCTGAAAGTTCAGGCGAGGCCTTATCTTTTACCTGACCATTTTCTTCTAATATTTCGTCAATAAACTGAATGATGGCTTTTTCGTAATAGCTGTCCTTGATAATGGAAGCAAGTCCGGGATAAGCGAACCGGCGTTCCCGGTCAAACCAGTGAAATATTTGTCTGAGCACGTCAGCCAGTTTGCGAATCTGAAGGAATTGATCAGCATTTAAAACAGCACCGGAGAGTCCGAGTAATTTGATTTCGCGGGAAAGGTTGAGGACCTCATCGTTTGGAAAATACTGACCTTGTTCCAGCAGTGTTTTAAACTCGCTGGTTCTTTGCAGCTCTGTTTTGATAAATTCTAGTCGCGTATGAATCCGTAGCGAAGAAGCCTTCTCCCTGGCATAGGCCGATTTGCATTTTTCGGCCAGCAGGGTCCTGATTTTATCAAATTCAAGCTGCCCCAGGGCGGATTCCGGGAAATATCGTATCATTCAAAACAAAGTTAGTTAACGAACATTTAAAAGCCTTTAATTGTCATATATATTGCAATCCGGCCATAAAGTGGTCGCGTATATTGCACAAGAAAAAAAGTGAAAACAAATATGCTAACAGCCATTCTGATCAGTGCAATTTCGCTGGTTTCCTGTAATCAATCATCATCACAAAATAAAGTTATGAGCGAGCATATACCCTCCCGTGTAAAGACCGACACGGCTACTTTCGGAACCGGATGCTTCTGGTGTACTGAAGCGGTTTTTCAGGAACTTAAAGGAGTTTATAAAGTGACCTCTGGTTATTCGGGGGGTATGGTAAAAAATCCGTCTTATGAAGAAGTTTGTTCAGGTACGACGGGACATGCTGAATGCCTTCAAATCATCTATGATCCCAAGGTGATCAGTTTCGACGAACTGCTGGAGGTTTTTTGGGAATCGCATGATCCGACTACGCTAAACCGTCAGGGAAACGATGTGGGAACCCAGTATCGCAGTGTTATTTTCTATCATAACCAGGAACAAAAGAAAAAATCGGAAGAATATAAATTGAAATTAGATAAGAGCGGCGCCTATAACAGTCCCATTGTTACTGCAATCACACCGTTTAGTCATTTTTACGCCGCAGAAGATTATCATCAGGATTACTATCGCTTACACGGTTCACAACCTTATTGTTCTTTTGTGATCAGACCAAAAGTGGAAAAATTTGAAAAAGTGTTCAAGAATAAACTGAAGGCACCTGTTCAACCCTAATTGGAAACGGCGTATCGATGTGAAATTCGAAAATATCCGTGCGTGCGGTTTCTGTTATTACCACAGACATACCTTATTTGTCTGTCATTCTGATCTCATC
>DASXKM010000364.1:0-3779 GCA_036496825.1 Puia sp.
TGTCTGTGTCATCAAAGGTCAATATGTTCGTGAATCCCATTACTTTTTCATAAAATTCCACCCAGCGGTTCATTTGATTCCAGCCCACATTTCCGACACAATGATCTACATACAGCAATCCCGTGGAAGCCGGCTTATAGCCTGATTCCCAAGGCATATAACCAGGCATAAAGACACCTTTATATTTATTTCTGGAAATAAAAAGATGAACCGTATCACCATAAAGTTTTATTCCGCTGATGCCGATTTCTCCTGTTGAATCGTTCATCTTTTTTGGTTCCATAAAAGAAACAGCTCCCCGCTGCGTGGTTTCTTTCCACGCGGAATCCGCATCGTCTACTAAAAGAGCGATCGATTTAACGGCATCACCATGTTTTAATACCTGTTGGGATATTTCGTGATCCGGCCTTAAGGCAGAAGTAAAAACAAGAGTCAGTTTGTTTTGGCGAACCACATAGCTTACGTGGTCTTTCACACCAGTTTCCGGACCGAGATATGCAATCCCCTGAAATCCAAAAGCAGTTTTATAATAGTGAGCAGCCTGTTTGGCGTTTCCAACATAGAATTCGATATAGTCGGTACCCAGCAGGGGTAAAAAATCATTTTCCATAAAAAAAATTAATAATAATAAATGAAGCGGATGGAACTGATAAAAAGTTAATCTGCAGTATCTGTGGCCAGAGACAGGATCAGAAAGATATACCGCAGACGCTGGTCAGTAAATAATTTATATGCATAATCCGGACGCATCGTGTCATAAAATTAATTAAAATAAAATGGAATATATATATAAATGAAACGGAACTTTATGTGGCGATCGTTAAAAAATTTGATTTATGGCACATTTTATCAGCCGTGGTATCGTTCCGGCGAAACGGCATACCCAGTTTCGGAGTCCTTCGGGGAAATTGTATTCAGAAGAACTTTTTTCAACAGAGGGATTTTCCAGCGATTATAGTTTACTGTATCATATTCATCCGCCCACCCAGATTCTGAGTACGGACCTGCCGATGGCGATCAATATCCGGATTGCAGAAGAAAAGATGCTGAAGCACAGGAGTCTCGAGGGATTTAAAATCATGGGGCAGGATGATTATCTGAATAGCAGAAAGCCCATACTCGTAAATAATGACGTACACATTTCTCTGGCTGCTCCAAAAAAATCGTTGACCGGTTATTTTTTTAAAAACGCGGACGCAGACGAATTGATTTTCGTACACGAAGGCTCCGGTAAGTTGTCAACGCTTTATGGTGAGCTTAGTTTTTCATACGGTGACTATATACATATCCCGCGGGGAACCATTTATCAGATTCAATTTGAAACTGAATCAAACCGGTTGTTTATTGTTGAATCGTTCAGCCCGATCCGTTATCCAAAAAAATATCTCAGCAGATATGGACAGTTGCTCGAGAATTCACCCTATTGTGAACGCGACATCCGGACGCCGGTTTTTTCAGAGGCAAAAGATGAGACCGGCGACTTTCTCGTGCGTATAAAAAAACGGGGAATGCTGTATGGGATCCATTATGCGCATCATCCTTTTGATGTGGTTGGGTGGGACGGTTGCTGTTATCCCTATATTTTTTCTATCCATAATTTTGAACCGATTACCGGCCGGGTTCACCAGCCCCCTCCGGTACATATCACATTTGAGGGAAATAATTTTGTTGTCTGCAGTTTCGTTCCCCGCTTATTTGATTATCATCCTTTATCCATACCGGTTCCTTATAATCATAGTAATATCGACAGCGATGAATTATTATATTATGTGGATGGTGATTTCATGAGCCGCAAAAATGTTACGCGTGGCATGCTTACGCTCCATCCCGCCGGAATTCCTCATGGGCCGCATCCCGGAACGGTAGAAAAAAGTCTCGGTGCCAGAGAAACAAAAGAGCTGGCAGTCATGGTAGACACTTTTCATCCACTGCAATTAACAGAGACCGCGCTGGCCATTGAAAACCCTGATTATACAACCAGCTGGAAAGACTGAAAGACTGGAAGTGGAGAAAAATACTGTCAATGGTTATAGACCCACGATAAATAGCGCGATATGGAATTTAGAAACAAGACTGCAATTGTTACGGGTGCCGGTCAGGGCATCGGTTTTGAGATTTGCAGAAGCCTCGCAAAAGAAGGCGTTCATATTATCCTGAATGACATTGATTCAGGACTGGCTAATGATGCGGCTAAAAACATTCATCAGGATTACCCGGAATCCTGTTTGGTTGTTTCAGGAGATTCCAGCAATATGGCAACTATCAGAAAAATGGTTGACAGCGCAGTAGAGACATTTGGAAGCCTGGATATCGTTATTGCGAATGCCGGTATTACTTTATTTGGCGACTTTCTGACCTATTCTCCTGAAGCATTTAATAAAGTAATGCAGGTCAACCTGGCCGGAACTTTTTTTTTGGCCCAGGCGGCGGCGAATCATATGAAGAAACAGCAGGATGGAGGCTCTATATTATTTATTTCTTCGGTAACCGGTCATCAGGCACATAAAAACCTCGCGGCGTACGGCATGAGTAAAGCCGCTTTAGAGATGCTTGCAAAAAACCTTGTTATTGAATTGTCGGAATACAGGATCAATGTGAATGCCATTGCACCAGGGGCAACAGCCACCGAACGTACGTTGCAGGATCCCGAATATAACAAAATATGGTCGCGGATTACACCGATGGGAAGACCCGCCTTTGTTCAGGATATCGCGGCCACTTCTTTATTCCTGGTGTCCGAAAAAGCGCGTCATATCACGGGCCAGACATTAATCGTAGACGGCGGCTGGAGTTCGGTTAGTCCATATCCGGATTAGGACTAACGTCTAAAGATAAATGTTAAACGCAACGGCTAATACCCGAGAAAATTTATTAGCTACCTGGAATTGGAATTGATAAACTATGATTGCTTTGGGCCCTGAATTTCAACTTGCGCTTATATGATGAATATCGAAACGGTTATTCAGAATGCCTGTCTTCTCGGTGAGGGCCCGGTTTGGGATTTTAGAAAAAAAACAATTTGCTGGGTTGACATTTTGAATGGACAAATTCATGAATACAATCCTTCAGATCAATCACACAAGGTGAGTTCGGTTCATCAGATGATCGGTGCAGTCGCAGTTTGCAAAAGCGGCCAGTTTATTGCAGCGTTGAAAAACGGATTCGGTTTTATTGACAGGGATTCGGGTGTAATATCCATGATATCAAATCCTGAACATGAAATTCCTGGTAACCGTTTTAACGACGGCAAATGTGGTCCGGATGGAAGATTCTGGGCCGGAACGATGTCACACACCGATGAACCTGAAAAGGGAAGTTTTTATTTGCTGGACAGGGATCTGTCTGTTACAAAAAAAATGGAAAGAATTTCGATTTCCAATGGTTTAACCTGGAGCCTGGATAATAGCATATTATATTATATCGATACGCCGACATTTACAGTTGCTGCCTTCGACTTTGACCGCGTGAATGCAGTATTAACCAATAAGAGAATTGCCATTCGAATTCCTGAAAATAACGGATCTCCGGATGGAATGACGATCGACAGTGAAGGCATGTTATGGATCGCACACTGGGACGGCTGGCAGATTACGCGCTGGGATCCTTTGTCAGGGGAAAAAATACTTTCTATTCCTTTGCCCGTTGCACGGGTTACTTCCTGTTGTTTTGGCGGAGTTCTTTTCAACGATTTATATATTACAAGCGCAAGAAATGGATTATCTCAGGATCAATTGCGGGAACAACCATTAGCTGGTTCCCTGTTCGTGATTAAGGATATC
>DASXKM010000365.1:0-3105 GCA_036496825.1 Puia sp.
CCTTTATAAAACAGGTGTTTGAATATATGTTTGTAATTGATTTCGCCTGTACCGGGCTCGTTTCTTCCCGGGTTATCCCCAATCTGATAATAAGAAATTTCGTCATAACCCCGGTCGATGCCTTTGATCAGGTCGCCCTCATTTCTCTGCATGTGATATATATCAAATAATATTTTACAAGACGGACTATTTACTGCTTTGCAAATAGCATAAGCCTGTGAGGAATGACGTAAAAACAAGTCCGGCGTATCGCTGAGCGGCTCCAGGACCATCACGATCTGATGAGGTTCCAGCAATTCGGCAGCCGGTTTTAATGCCTCGATTACATGAGCCGTCTGATAGTCAAAAGGTATCGAACGGTCATAATTTCCGGGAACAACTGTTATCAGTTTGCCGGTACATCTTTTGGAAACATCGATCGCCTCTCTGGTATATTTCAGAAATTTATCCCGCCATGTTTCATTGCCCGAGCAAAGCGAAGTGCTGACAGGCCAATGGTCAAATGCATGAACAAAAACACCCATCGACATATTTAATTTAGTAAGCTGGCTTCCAATTTTCTCCTGGTCCTCCGGCGATCGGTCCATCATACCGTTATCTTCGATGGCCCGGAAACCCTGTTCGTAGCCAAAACGGATCTGGTCACTGAAGTCTTTGCCAGCACTATTTTTGAACATGCCGTCGTGAAAGGCATAATTCATCCTGAAGGGTTTGTCCGTATTCGTTTTTTTATAAATCTCTTCGTTAAACATTGTCGCTGGAAGGAGCGTGGCCGTTCCGGCGGCGAGGCCCTGATGTATGAAATTTCTTCTCCTCATATGGCAATTTTAAAAGTCGTTTTTACGAAAATAATTTTTTATGCCTAAGACCTTGTGGTTTACTCGTCCTGTCTTAATCTTTAAACCTGTATCCCCGCAGAAAATCGGCAATTCCCATTTTTTTCTTCCCTTCAAGTTGAATTTCTTCCAGATAAATATATCCATCGGTGCCTGAATAGCGGAGCCAGTTTTTACCATCCGTTTCCATTGTGCCCAACTTACCGGGCAGATTGCTTAATTCCATTCGCGAGCGGAAAATTTTACAATTTTTACCATTTAAAATTGTAAACGCGCCCGGGAAAGGGGATAGACCTCTGATCTGATTATAAATTTTCTGAATTGGATTCTCCCAATTTATTTCGCAATCTGTAGTAAAAATTTTGGGCGCTGTTTTTAAACCTGTCTGGTCAATTAAATCCTGTGGCTTTCCCTTCAGCGTCCTATCTACCAATCCGCGAACAGTTTGTACGACAAGGTCTGCACCGGTCTCCTTCATCCTGTCATGTAATTCACCGGCAGTTTCGTCGGGTCCAATGGAAATTTCTTCCATCAATAGAATGTTGCCTGTATCTATTTCCTGTTGCAGTTTAAATGTGGTGACGCCGGTTTTTGATTCACCATTCATGATTGCCCGGTTGATGGGTGCTGCTCCCCGATATTGGGGAAGGAGTGAACCGTGCAGGTTAATCGTTCCCAATGGCGGCATCGACCAAACAATTTCGGGTAACATTCGAAAAGCAACAACAATCTGGAGATCCGCCTGGAATGATATCAATTGTTCATGAAAATAAGGATCCTTCAGTTTGATGGGTTGTAAAACGGGTATATTTCTTTGGGTCGCATATCGTTTGACGGCAGATTCAGACAATTTCATTCCTCGTCCTGCCGGTTTATCCGGCGCCGTTACAACTGCCACTATCCGAAACCCGTTTTGCAAAAGGGCATGCAGACTCGCAACGGCGAATTCAGGTGTACCCATGAATATGATGTCAGGACCAGCGTTCATTTTTGTTGCTTAGTGTCTAATAACTAACGTCTAACACATTAAGATTAGACTCTTAGTTAAATATGCAGCTACAAATTAACATCTATTCACTAATAAATGCCGGGATCTGAAAATTGAATTAATCAGATAGTATTTACCTTTGTGCCATAACGTTTATCGTTCGACGAATACAATATTTTTTACCTCAAAAATTTAATTATGTCCGTTCAATCCGGCAACACTATTAAAATTCATTATCACGGAAGATTATCTGATGGTACCACGTTTGATTCTTCAGCAGGCCGGTCTCCATTGGAGTTTACCGTTGGTAGCGGCTCAGTAATAAAAGGCTTTGACGACGGTGTTCAGGGTATGAGCGTGGGAGAGAAGAAAACTATTGAAATTCCATTTCTCCAGGCATATGGTCCTGAGGATCCCTCAATGATCATTGAATTTCCAGTTGACAGACTGCCTGAGGATCTGAAGCCTGAAATAGGCATGCAGCTCAACATGAACAACGCCGAAGGTCAACAGTTTGCTGTTTCTGTCACGGATATTACAGACGAAAACATAATTCTTAACGCCAATCATCCTTTAGCAGGTAAGGATCTTATATTCGACCTGGAGCTGGTCGAAATCGTGGATTAAACTTTCGCTGAAGAATCAAATACAAAGCAACCAGGCAAAGCAGGGCGACTGCCATCAGAATAATGGACCCCTCCAGCCCGTTTGTTCCGCCGGTAATATTTATATCGCCTGTCAAATCCGGCTGCAGTAAAGTTTGAAATGATTCATCACCCGAAAATCCAAATGCTGGTCCTTCCATAACTTTCCAGGCGATATGGAAACTGAAAGAGAACCATAAATTGCGGGTATAAATATAGTTCAGACCGAGAATCAGCCCCATAATAAGGGAGTTAGCCAGGGAAAAAAATCCGATGGAAGATTGTCCCGTACCATGAAAAATTGCAAACAGGAGCGCAGAAATCAGCAAAGCCAGCCATCCCGGAAATGATTCCATCAGATTATACAGGATATAGCCACGGAATATCAGTTCTTCATAAAATGAAATGATAATTATACTGCCGAAAGCCAGAAAAAGAGCCCTGGAATCAAATATAATGTCCATCCATTTTAAATGCCCGGTAACTTTCAATAGCAGACTGCTGGCGCATACGATGAAAATGGCTAACATCGCGCCTGCCATCGCTTCTCCACCATAGCCGTTAAAATCTAATCCCAGAGAAAGAAATGATTTTCGATCAACCCAGTGTCGAAATACAAAAGTCAGTACAAGGCTGA
>DASXKM010000366.1:0-4087 GCA_036496825.1 Puia sp.
TCTTTGAGTGCAGCGGCTTTTGTTTCATATGTGTCAGCTGCTTTCGCATCATCGAAAAACTTTGCCATCTGACCCAGGATATCCAAAAACCGGTAAGTGGCGATCTGCACATCCAGCATCTCATCATTCAATCCTTCAATCTCAACACCACCATATCCTTCTATATAACCATTGTGATTGGTATCGTGTTTTTGCAGCCAGGTCCATATTCGTTGAGCATATTTATAATTCTCCAGTAAAAAAGCTCGGTTGCCCGTCCACCTGAATATCTGCCAGGCGGCCATGATATGCAATTGCGACTCCTGCATGTTGCCCTTGTTATATACCACCCCGTTCATGGAGACCTCATGAATAATTCTTCCGGAACTGTCATTCACCCGGTCCGATGTTCTTTTAAGAAAATGAAATGCATCATAAAAAAGTTGCGGAGGCATCGTACCCGTCAGCGCCATAAATGTATTCGCCTGGTCATTGCTGAAAAACCAGGGATAGTCAGGCAGACCGGCACTCAGGCCTCTGCCGAAGCCAGGCACATCGCGTTGCAGCCAGTCCGTATTATATTTACCCCAACGATATGCTTTCTGAAGAAGGGGATCAGGAATTTTTATCTCCGCCGTTTTTTCGATCAGCTCATACCTGTTTTTCTTTTGTGTGAATAATTCAACCAGCCGCCCAGTGGCAATAGAAATATTATCTTTTATTTCTCCGGCTCCTTTTATGGAACCCGAAATATAAAATCGAAGAACGGTTGACTGCCCGGCTGCCAGATCAACAAGCGTCTCAAAAACACCCGATACACCTTTTCCTTTATATCCTGTAGGTTGAGTCTTCTTCAGATGGATCTTCTCATCAAATCCGATACCGGCATACCAGCTGTTCAACGCATCTTTAAAAATTGTCATTCCTTTTCCGGTAGCGGAAGAATCGATTCTGTCCGCACCATCTTTTATATGGAGGCGCTCGCCCAGCCAGACCGGCAATAGATTTATGTCGGCCCGCCAGTCGAATGGCATGTGAATGGGTTGGGCAGAATTATTTTGTATGGTATACTCTACTACCAGCACCGGCAGATTGTCCGGAACGAACTGCGTCTGCGTAATTTTTAGTTCCGTTCCCGGGACTGAATAAATGAATTTGCTAAGAAAGGGATAGGAAATAAATCGCTCGCAAACGGGAAAGGATGAAAAACCTTCAGAAGAATTTTCAACGGCGAAACTAAATCCGTCCATCAGTTTGATGGGCTGCTGCCAGATGCCGCCCATTTCTCCCGGCACATGAAATCCGACGGCGGGAAATTGTCCAACCTGGTTACCGATACAATAAAGGCGGTTTCCCGTCGTCGTATTTAAGTAATCCGCATTTTCTTTTTTTCCTTCGATTGAATCCAGCTTACCGCTCGCCGCGTTCAAAGAAAAAACTTTCGGCTGGGCATGCACAACATACTGCAAAAGGAGAAGCAATAAACTAAAACGAAACGACCTTTTCAATGATCAATGATTAATGATATGTAGCAGTGTAACATGCGCCGAGACCGCGACCCATTTGCTATCGCGTTTCATATAAACGTCCTGGTAACAATTCTTACCGCTCATGTCTTTGCCGTCTGATTTAAACTTAAAAGTCAGCCAGCAGCTCACAATGGCGACATCATCATTCAACAGCCTGACGTCGATACTGTCCACGTTGATCGATTGATATTCGATCTGTGCGGATGCCACCATGGAAAGATTATCTTTCTTTGAAAGCTTGGCGCCATTCGGACTGATCATAACAAAATCATCCGCCAGAATATTTGCCAGCGTCGCAGAATCTCTATGAGCAATGGAATGCAGCCAGTCCTGGTTTAATTTTTTGATTGTCTCAACATCGCCCGCCTGCGCGAAAGAATGTTGGAAGAAAACGCCGAAAACCATGCTCAGAAGTAAATGCATTTTAATTCTCATGCGCAATGTTATCAATTAAAATGAGACGGTCAACGGTCAACGGTCAACCGTCAACCGTCAACCGTCAACCGCCAACCAAAAACTATTCCGAACGCAAACTTTTGACAGGATTCGAAACCGCCGCCCTGATCGCCTGAAAACTCACTGTTAATATGGCAATCACAATCGCCGCGATGCCCGCCGCGACGAACACCCACCATTGTATATCGATCCGGTATGCATAATCCTGCAGCCATTTGTGCATCGTGAACCAGGCCAGCGGAAAGGCGAGCAGCAATGAAAACAGGACCAGTTTTAAAAATTCACCGGATAATAGTGCAGCGAGACCCGTTACCGTCGCACCCAGCACTTTACGGATGCCGATCTCTTTTATCCTGCGTTCCGCAGTGTACGCAGCCAGACCGAATAAACCAAGACAGGAGATGATAATAGCCAGCGCGGCGAACACACGTGATAATTTACTCATCAGCATTTCTGTCTGAAACATATCGTTGAACTGATCGTCGACAAATTTATATTCGAAGGGATATAAAGGATTGTCCTTCTTCATCACGGCTTCTATCTTCGCCAGCGCCTGTTCCGGATTGGTTCCCTTTTTCGTCTTCACATACATCATGTTTTCAAATCTCGGCGCTGTCGTGAAAAAAATCACCGGCGTAGGATCCCCGTACATATCTCCTTAGACATAGTCGTTTACCACACCCACGACAGTCGCCTGCAGCAACGTGTCGTTCTCGTCAGATATCACCTGACCGAGGGCCGATCCCTTTGTCAATTGTTTTGCAAAAGACTTTGTAACGATCGCATTGGCATGTAAGGCATGCAGGTCATAATTTAATGTATCCGTCGGATAAAAGTTTCTTCCTTCCAGAAACTTCAGGCCTGACGTGGAGAAAAAATCAGGATCCACACTTCTCCATGAAATCAGCACCTTATTCGCCGGCGGCTTCGCCTGCCAGGTAAGACCATCCGTATTGTTTCCACCGTAAATGATTTCGTGATCTGCCAGGGCAACACGCTCAACCAGTCCGGTATTGATCAGATCCTGCCTGATAGCATCGGTATGCTTATTCATATCTCCCTGCATACTCATTTGAATCAGGCCGTCCCTGTTAAAACCCAGGTTCCTGTCTTTGATATGTTGTATCTGCTGAAAAATAATGATCGTACCGATGATCAGCACAATGGAAATGGTAAACTGAATCACCACAAGTCCTTTCCTGATGAATGCAGCACTGCCGGTCTTCATCCTGATCCCTTTCAAAACATATACGGGATTGAAGGATGACAAATAAAGCGACGGATAACTTCCAGCCACGACCCCGCATATAAATGTGATCAGCAATAAGCCCACGATATGCGATGGATTATTCCAGCCGAGTGAAAGATTTTTTTGAACGAGCAGATTAAAACCAGGTAATGAAACAGTCATAATAACAATCGCGACAATGGCCGACAATAATGCCATGAAGACTGCTTCGCCGATAAATTGTATAATCAGTTTTCTTCTTCCGGCACCCATCACTTTACGAACGCCCACCTCCCTCGCGCGTTTTTCACTTCTCGCCGTGGCAAGATTCATAAAATTGATGCAGGCAATAATTAAAATAATCCAGGCGATCACTGCAAACATGCGAACGTATGTGATCTGGCCACTGCCCGTTGGTTTTCCATTTTGAAAATCATTATACAGGTGCCAGTTGTTCATTCCGTACAGAAATACGTGACCGTTGGAAGTGGGTTCCTTTTTCTGTACAAAATTGTACATCTGTTTATTGATGGCATTGAGGCTCGCGCCTGGTTTTAATTCAACATAAGTACTCAGACAATTATTGCCCCATATATAGGCCCATGGGCTCTGATCCCACCAGATTTTAAAAGGAGCCACCCATTCAAAATTTATGGAAGAATTTTCCGGGATATCTTTTAACACACCGGTAATCACATAATCCTGTTTGTTGTCCACACGCACCGTTTTGCCGACAACATCCTTCTCATTGCCAAAAAATTTCTTTGCCGTCTTTTCCGTGATCACCAGGGAATGCAATTGTTTAAAGGCAGTATTTGGATTTCCCTGCACGAAGGGCATGGTGAACATCTCGAACAAAGAAGGCTCCGCATATCTGCCCGAAGCATAGACCGAC
>DASXKM010000367.1:0-5396 GCA_036496825.1 Puia sp.
AAATCCAGACCAATTCTGTCTGATGTGGCTGACTTCAGCACTGATTTTCAACCCGGCGAATATGACCGGTCAGGACCGCGCCGATTTCTCACAGTGAGTGCCAACATAAATAGCAAAGATCTTGGAACTGCAACGAAGGCGGTAAGAAAGGCAATCGAAAATCTTGGACAACCGCCAACGGGGCTTGTTACGGAGGTTAAAGGAATGTCATCTCTGCTTACTGAAACTTTTCGTTCTTTACAAGCAGGATTAATAGTCGCCATTGTTGTGATATTATTGCTGCTCGCTGCAAATTATCAGTCCTTTGGGGTTTCTATTGTAGTACTTACTACGATTCCCGCTGTTTTATTTGGTGCTATGTTATTGCTTTTAATTACCGGCTCAACCCTCAACCTCCAATCTTATATGGGCATTATTATGTCGACGGGTGTTTCGGTTGCAAATGCCATTTTAATCGTAACAAACGCCGAATCCTTAAGACTTGAATACAAAGATCCTTTTAAAGCAGCGATCGTGAGCGCCAGTATACGCCTGCGCCCTATTTTAATGACAAGTCTTGCAATGATCGCCGGAATGATTCCAATGGCAAGTGGACTGGGCGAGGCGGGTGATCAGTCTGCTCCCTTAGGACGTGCTGTTATCGGTGGCCTGATAGCATCGACTTTTGCCGCTTTATTTATTGTTCCACTGGTTTATGGATGGGTACAGCAAAAAACATCATTCAATACCGTTTCGCTTTTACCTGAAGATCAAAATCATTAAATTTTTCTTACATGAAATATTTTATCATCACCATTTCAGCGGCCTGTTTTTTTACTGCATGTTCATCAAATATGGCAGAAAAGAAAGCAACCGACGAAAATAGTAAACCTGCAACGCATTATCAATTTGCCATAATTGAAAAATCAGGTATTTCAACACCGATAAAACTACCCGGCCAGTTAGCTGCCTACGAGGAAGTGCGCATTTTTCCCAAAGTAAACGGCTATGTAAAAAATGTGATGGTGGACATCGGTTCAAAAGTACATCAGGGTCAGTTGCTGATGACACTCGAAGCGCCGGAACTTGCCCAGTCCACGATGCAGGCGAAAGAAAAATATGCGAGAACGAAGGCAGATCTTTCAATCGACCGGGAACACTACAATCGCCTGCTGGAGGCCTCTCAGACGCCGGGCGCAATATCGCCACTCGATCTCTCCTTTGTAAAATCTAAATTAGAATCAGATAGCGCGGTGAGTAATGCGGCAAAATCAAACTGGCAGATGCAGGAAACCATGCAGGCATACCTGGTCGTTGCCGCACCCTTCAACGGTGTGATCACCGAACGAAATGTACATCCCGGAGCATTGGTTAGTGCAGAAGCAAAGGATTCAAAACCCATGCTTGAACTAAAGGAAATTTCCAGGCTTCGCCTACTGGTAGATATCCCGGAAAACCTGTCGGGCTTATTGAAAGTGAATGACACAATCTCATTTTATACCAGCGCCCTGCCCGGCAAAAAAATTACGGCTCATATCAGCCGGGAATCCATGAACGTAAATGCACAATTCCGGTCAGAGAGAGTGGAAGCCGACGTACTCAATAAAGATGAAATGCTTTCACCCGGTATGTATGCGGACGTTGTCGTTTATGCAAAAGGAAATCCTTCTGGCTTCCGGGTACCGAAATCAGCTGTCGTAACTTCTACAGAAAAAAAATATGTTCTGCTGGCAAAATCCGGAAAGATTGTCAAAGTAGATGTCACATCAGGAAACGAATCGGGCCGTACTACGGAAGTTTTCGGAAACCTGATAAAAGGTGATAGTGTGATAACGGATGCCAATGACGAAATCAGGGAAGGAATTTATTGAATATCTGCGTCCCGCTTCTGCCATGAGCTCACAAATAGCTTAACCATTTTTGCCCGGTCAGATGCGCCTGTTTGTAATTATTATACCATTTGCAGAGCGGATACATCAGTAATATCAGTGCTGCCCAGACCAGGTAAACGGTCGATAGATTATAGCCAAATCCTTTTAGCTGCGGCACTTTGTTTAATCTGTCTGATAAAATCATGTTGAACCATCCCATTCCGGAAATCTGTGCGGCGATCACTGCAGCGAGATGGATAACATAGATATGAACAACATAATAAAAGAAAGGTACTCTTCCGAAAACAAGGATTTTTTTTGCCAGTGAATTCAAAGGCCTGTTTACTATTCCAAGAAAAACCATGGCAGGACCGAGCGTCATCAATATGTAAAGCAAAGATGGCGGATATTTCGTAACGTTGAGAAAAGACAACAGCGTTAGCGATCCGTTTTTCTGGTTCATCCAAAGCGACGAATCGCCATACATATTGAGGGTTCGCAGAAAGAGAAAAAGCTCCATGGCGATAAAACCAATTAAAATCAGCAGTTTCATCCTTTTTTCAGAGTCATAATGCCTGCTGAACAAACTGCCCAGGTAATAACCGATGGCAAGTATCCCGATCCAGGGAAGGACCGGGTACATGACATTTATATGAAACCGTCCAAATTGAGAAACGGAGGGTTCATGCAAAACAGACCAAAGAAATGCCAGGCCGCCTGTTCCCTGTGCATGAACCTTATCCAGCAGATTGTGAGCGGCAATTAATAAAATTGCAATCACAAGCATCACCCGCCGGTTTAAATAAATCATTCCGGACAAAGCAATCATGCTGATGCCAATTGCCCATATAACCTGTAAATTAAAATAAGGATATGTCGGGTTGAATGTCTGTCCGAGTCCGATGATAAACAATTCCACAAATATCAGCCATAAGCCCCGGGAGAAAAGATATTGTGATACTTCCTTCTTTGTTTTTCTGACACCATATAAATAAGCTGATACCCCTGCCAGAAAAACAAAAACAGGTGCGCAAAAATGAGTAACCCATCTGGTAAAAAACAAAGAGATGGTCGTATGATTCATATCTGTCGGTTCGTAGAAATAAGCCGGCTGATGAAAGAAATGGCGGACATGATCAAGTGCCATAATAATCATCACGATCCCTCTCAAAAGATCAATGGATTCAATTCGTCTGTTAACAACGCTGTCTCTGACCCGGTGGATGGAAGGATTGTCGGTTAATGTAAGGGTTGGCATATGCGATAGGTCATTTGGTTTTTCATCTGATTAATTTTCGGGGGCCGGAGATTCAAAAAGGAACCGGATGCTCACTTTCGCTGTTTCCGGTTCCTCCACCTGTTCCCGTTTTATATTGCATCCATGAAGAAAATATTATTTTGAATTCAGTCAAGAAGTAAATGTATTATCCAAAACAATAAGGAATCAGTCGCATTCTTCCATCGGTGGTTATTATTTCATTTGCGGCATCGGTCATTTGCCAACTGGTTTTGAACAGTTGACGATTGACCGTTGACCGTTGACCGTTGAGCGTTGAGCGTTGAGCGTTGACCGTTGACCATTGACCATTGACCGTTGAGCGTTGACCGTTGAGCGTTGAGCGTTGAGCGCTAGGCGGATCATCACCACCATTCATGAAATGGGAATCACCGTAAGGCGGAAGGTGCAATGGGGTTCGTGTATTTTCAACGTACTTGCATCCTCAACGTACCCAATGAAGAAAATGAAAATATTTTATTACAGATTATTTTCAAAACCAGAAAGGCGGAGTAATATTTTTTCGAAGGCATTGTCAGAAGCCTTTCTGGACTTTTTTAAAGAAATGGGATATAAAACAAACAGCAGATCATAAATTATACCATTGATCCTTATCCTCCAAGGGCCCGTCCAAAGAATATTTTGAGACGGGTTTTTTTAATATTTGAAATGCTCCTTGACCTTTGTGAGAAACAACTCTTTTTTCCGGCGACTTACTTCGATTTCCATTCCATTGGTCATAACAACCGTCCCGCCTTCGCCTCTCAGATATTCTTTTATATGTAGCAGATTGATCAGAAAAGATTTATGTATTCTCAGAAAAGAAGTGCCTGCCAATATACCTTCATAATCGAATAAGGGCCGGGATATCATAATTGTTTTGTTATTGACGAGTCGGAAAATGGTATAACTCCGCTGCGCTTCACAATACACGATTTCTTCCAGTTTTACAATCGTGAACCCTTTTAGCGTAGGCAAAACGAGACGCATTTCCAGAGGAAATCCGGCCTTGTTTATATTGTGTAATAAGGTTTCCGTATGCGCTGATTGCCTTTCGTGCATCAGCCTCTTCTTTACTCTTAGAACAGCTTCTGTCAAACGGTCCTCATCTACCGGCTTCATCAGATAGTCGACTGCGCTGAATTGCAGGGCCTGCAGCAGGTACTCATTATGAGCAGTAACAAAAATCACTTCAAAATTCTTTTCTGGTATCTCGGCCAGCAAATCCAGACCACTCATACCCGGCATCCGGATATCCAGAAACACCAGATCGGGTTTTAATTCCTCCAGTTTTTCCCTGGCAAAAAGTGCGTTGCCGCAGGTAGCAACGATTTCTACCTCCGGGCAATTGAGCTCCAATAATTTCCTGAGCGTTTTTATTCCATCGGGTTCGTCATCAACCAGTATTGCTTTCATGTTGTTCTGTTTATTTATTTATAATATTAAAGTATAATAATGCGGATGTCCCGGACCTCTCCTCGTCAGCCTGGCCCAGATCGCTGATCTCCAGGTTACAGCCAATATCATATTTCTCGTTCATTATTTTTATTCGGTTTCGCAGGTTGCTAAGACCGACAGACTGATGCGAAGGATTATTTACTCTTTTAAGTTCTTCGGAATGCCGGATGCCGATTCCATTATCCTCTATTTTACAGAAAATCGTGTCTTCCTTTTGAGAAAAACTGATCAGCAGTTTTTTATCTCCTTCCTTTAACAACAGACCATGCCAGATTGCATTTTCTGCCAGCGGCTGTATCATGAGCGTGGGAATCAGTGTTTCTTCCTTATCCAGATAATCGTCAACGACGATTTTATAAGAAAATGAATCATCAAACCGAAGTTTCTCCATCAATAAATAATTTTCCAGGTGTTGCAGATTTTCGTACAGTGTAGTGAATATCTCTTTTGACTGATTGAGCGTAACGCGAATCATTTGTGCAAATTTGCTCAGATACCTGGACGCTTTTTGCTGCTCGTTGGCCAGGATCATTCCTTTGATACTGTTCAGCGAGTTGAATATAAAATGCGGATTCATCTGTGTTTGCAGGGCAGATAACTGGGCTTCTGCCAACTGCTGATTGATATTGGCCAGTTCTTTTTGTTTTTTTGCCAGTGATTGTTCGGATTCGATCTGTATAATCCTGTTTCCCACGAGCGTGGCAATTGTCGTCAATATTTTTACATCCCTTTCCTTAAAATGATTTTCAACAGGATGTTCTGAATCTATGATGCCTATTAATTCGTCATCATGGATAATTGGAACACATAAT
>DASXKM010000368.1:0-2064 GCA_036496825.1 Puia sp.
TCCGCGTCTCCATACAGTAATACTAAGCAGCATTTCACGTTATATATAAAATCCCCCACCCATGAAAAAGACCCTCTTCCTACTTACAATCCTTTGTAAGGTCAGCATTTCATCTGCCCAGACAACAAAACCTGTTTATAAAGTAATACCGGTCATTACAAGCCATTCGTTTTATTTAAAGGGAGGTTCCCGGGCATTGACCGGAAATAGTTCAAGGCAGGTATTACCCATTGAATTGCCGCCAAACACCGTTGAATGGTATTATACCGTAACCACCACGTCCAGCAGAAAACAATCTTTGAACAGTAATTTAACCGGACAACTGGATAAGTTTCTCGTTCCCGGTTTCGGCATTTCATCAACTGCTTTATCAGCGATTGAGGTACCGGCTGGGACTGGTTTATGCGATGTTTATATAATGACAAATCCAAACGAAGTAATAAAGTATGTCAATAAAAAACCGGCGGTCAGTTTTCTTATGAATGACTCCAGGCAAAATTATACTTCAGGGGTAATCCAGGTGAAGGATTTTCTCTATGGCTCCTGCTTTTTAGTTCTGAGAAATCCAAGTGCATCCCTCGGGCTTAATGTAACCGTTGAAGTAACGGCCATTGTTTCGACTACAGCAGGTAACAGCAGTACGGCTATGCAATAACCGTTATGTACCGCTAGTTGTAGAGATCATAATTGCTTTCATAAAGTTCCTCATTTCCGGTATTTCGCCCGCCAGCCTGATGCAGATCATTTCTGTATACCAGGATGAACAATAAATAAATCAGGGCAAACCAACCGCCAGCGACAAAAAAACTGCCTAAAATATCGGTTGCATAATGCACATGAAGATAAACACGGCTTAGCCCGATCAAAATGCCGAACACAGAAGCGATAAAAAATAAAAGATATTTATTCGGCCTGCCAGTTTTTAATTTCCAAATCAGGAAAATAACCAGAAGACAAAAAATAAATCCACCCAGCGCATGTCCGCTCGGAAAACTATAACCTCCAGCGCCTACCATCTTATGGAGGGGACGGGGCCTTCGAAACAGTTCCTTTAGTACAAAGCCCAAAAGAAGGCTTGAGACTGACACAGTAAGTACGAATATCGCATAGGTCTTACGCCCCCTTGCCGCTAGAGAATAAATAATAAATGTATAGGCAGGCAAAAGAAAAAACCCGGAGCCAAAATAAGAAACGAAAACAGCGAGTTTTGTGTTCGTATTCGTTATCCATGACCTGACATAATAAAACGAAAGGCTGTCAATCAGATTTTCCTTTTCGGGAACAATGAAATGTATCAGTATATAAAATAAACCTCCAGCTGCGGCAAAAAAAAAGAGAACGACAAAAAATTCAACATACACGTCACTGAAGTCATTAGACCAGCGGCTGAAAAATTTTCCTGCGTTTTGCAACCAGTTATTATTGTCTTTCATGATCCAGCATACAAGGATGCTTCAAATCAAAAGACGGTTGGGAAGCCGGGTCTGTTAAAAAGAATAAACAATACCGGCACCTATACCGAAGTTATATGGATAGGCCTGCAGACCACTGTTGTTCATATTGACAGGACCCAAAGTATTTTTGAAAGAGGATATCAGACTGACGGCCATTTTCGATGTCACGCGGTATTGAATTTCAGTTTTTACCAGAAGTCCGAAATTTACTTTTTTCAATCCCCTGATCGGAATCTCTGATTCATTTTGCTTGTAATTCGCACCGTAAATATCCGTTTCAAGCGTTGCATGGGTGAGAACATTTAGCGTCATGCCTGCACCTGCCAGCAATGTAAACCTGCGAAGCGGAATCCGGTATGACAGAACAAGCGGAACTGTGATGTAATGAAGCTCACTGTGTGTCTTGGCCGTTGACAAACTGTCGCCTACCACCGGTACAATAAATGACGGTGTATTTAAAAAACTAAAACCAGAGGCCATGTTTAATTTAAAGGCAATATCACCCGAAGTATTCATGACAGCGTAGGATTTCGAAGAATCCATGATACTTCTCGACCAGGAATAACTGATTCCTGACTGAAACATCCATCTTTTATTTAATTTGTAATTG
>DASXKM010000369.1:0-1642 GCA_036496825.1 Puia sp.
CTTCCGATGCCAAAAATGTGACGATCGAAGTAAACCATCTGAAAAGCAGACCGTATATAGATCTAACGTTGTCGGTTATGCGGGATTTTGGATTGAAACGGCCGCAAAATAATAACTATCAGTCCTTTTATTTTTCCGCGGAAGATTGGCAAAAACCCAGGAGTACCATCGAATATACCGTGGAAGGGGACTGGAGTGGGGGCGCATTTCTTTTGGTGGCGGCGGCAATCGCCGGCCACGCAACCATTCGCGGTTTGGATCCGGATTCCACACAGGCAGACAAGGCCATTCTGATTGCCTTGCACAAGTCCGGTGTATCTATGTTTTACGATAAAAAAGAAATTAGTATTCAACAAACAGACCCTTCAAAATTAAAAGGGTTCGAATTTGATGCTACAGATTGTCCGGATTTATTTCCACCACTGGTAGCGCTGGCCGCTGTATGCCATGGCTCCAGCTTTATCAAAGGTGCAGGCCGGCTCACGCATAAAGAGAGTGACCGGGCGTCGACACTGCAGGAGGAATTTGGAAAGCTGGGCGTTGATATTCTTCTCCATGGAGATGTGATGGGAATCAAGGGAACCGGTAATATTAATCCGGCATCACTTCATTCGCGAAACGATCACCGGATAGCAATGGCAATTGCTGTTGCAGCGCTCAGGGCAACGGGTCCCGTTCATATAGAAAAGGCCGATGCTGTTAATAAATCCTATCCTTCCTTTTTTGATGACATCGAAAAATTAGGCGCATCGGTTCATATACTAGATAAGATATATTAATATGAATTCATTCGGACGTTTATTCAGGATGACGATTTATGGTGAATCCCACGGATCGGGAGTTGGACTTGTATTGGATGGCTGTCCGGCAGGGCTTCCTTTAAAAACCGAGGATTTTCATATTGACATTGAAAGGCGAAAAGGTGGAATACAGAAGGGTACCACACCCCGTCAGGAATCAGATCTTCCGATATTTAAAACGGGTGTTTTCAATGACAAAACGACTGGTGCACCTATCACCATCTTCTTTGAAAATAATAATACACGCTCTGGCGATTATGAAAAACTGAGGGCCATTCCAAGACCAGGGCATGCAGATTTTGTTGCACATGAAAAATTCGGTGGCTTTGAGGACTACCGCGGAGGTGGTCATTTCAGTGGAAGACTTACTGTCGCACTGGTGGCAGCTGGCGTCATCGCAAAAAAATTACTAATGCTCGCTCATACTGATCTACATGCAGAAATAACAGAGATTGCCGGCATGACGGATCTGGAAGCAGGTCTTCAAAAGGCAATTGATGCCAAGGATTCAGTGGGGGGTATTGTAGAATGCCGTGTTCAAAATCTGCCTACCTCACTTGGAGAGCCTTTTTTTGACAGTGTTGAATCATTGATTTCGCATGCGGTCTTTTCAATTCCGGCAGTTCGCGCGATTGAATTTGGAACCGGTTTCGCGGCTGCACGGATGTTTGGTTCAGAACATAATGATGCCATCGCAGATAAAACCGGAAGAACCATTACCAATCATGCCGGGGGTGTGGTAGGCGGTATCAGTAATGGTAACGAACTAGTATTCAGAATTGCTATCAAACCTACTTCATCTACGCCGAAAGAACAGGAGACCTTTAACCGTGAAACGGGTG
>DASXKM010000370.1:0-4843 GCA_036496825.1 Puia sp.
CACCCATTTGACGGCCGTAGTAAAAACCGATTTCTTTTCTTCCCTTATATTTTAACAGGTGCAGGCTATGCTGTACGAGAGATCCGCTGGTGAAATATAAGTGGGCAGCAGCTGCACGCACCTGTACACGACCCCAAAAAATTTTTTCAATGGGGTTCGATTCAAAATATTCAAACATTGTAACCGGCATGGAAGACTGGCAGTGAATACAAAACAGAATATTTTCGGTAATCAGATCACTACCACAGCCACAGCAGGTATATGGAAAAAAGAGATGTAAAACTGATTGGAAAAAAAGAATTCGCGACGTCATTAATACTTTGCTCCAATCGCGAACCTCCTAAAAAAAATATTTGTATACTTCTTCAACCTTCCCCATTAATATGACTTCAATCTGGTGGGAATGATTTTTTAAACCTTTCTGATTATATTTTGAAACAAGGATCTTACCAAATCCGAGTTTCTCTGCTTCAGCAATACGCTGACCGATTCTGTTTACTGCACGGATCTCTCCATTCAATCCAACCTCTCCGGCAAAACAAGTATCGGCCGGTAATGGAACGTCTTCAAAAGAGCTTAGCAATGCACATAGCACAGCAAGATCAATCGATGGATCTTCCACTTTCAACCCGCCCGCAATATTTAAAAAAACATCTTTTATGCCAAAGTGAAAACCCCCTCTTTTTTCCAGTACGGCCAACAAAAGTTGCAACCTCCGAAGGTCAAAACCACTTACTGTTCTTTGTGGAGTTCCATATACAGAAGCAGTCACAAGGGCCTGCACCTCAATCAGCAGAGGCCGCTGCCCTTCTATGCTTGCGGCGATTGCGCTGCCGCTAAGCTGTTCTTCTTTTTGCGTAATCAGTATCTCACTTGGATTATTTACTTCCTGCATTCCTTCCTCTGTCATTTCATAAATGCCGAGTTCTGCGGTGCTACCAAAACGATTTTTTAAAGTGCGCAATATGCGATATGTATGATGACGATCTCCTTCAAACTGCAATACTGTATCTACCATGTGCTCCAGAATTTTCGGACCCGCAATATTTCCGTCTTTCGTAATATGCCCGATCAGGAAAACAGGTGTTCCTGTTTCTTTTGCAAAGCGCTGAAATTCGGCAGCGCACTCCCGGATTTGTGAAACGGTACCGGGTGTGGATTCGATATATGATGATTGTAATGTCTGAATGGAATCGACAATAACAACCTGTGGATTTATTTTTTTTATTTCCTGGAATATGGCTTGTGTTGAAGTTTCTGTAAGGAGGTAAAAATGATCGCGATTTTCCATGAGGCGATTCTTTCTCACTTTTAGTCTGTCGGCCCGCATGCGAATTTGCTGTTCACTTTCTTCTCCACTGATATAAAGAGTAACAATATTCTTTAACATCAAACCGATCTGAAGAAATAAAGTGCTTTTTCCGATACCTGGTTCTCCTGAAACAAGAATTAAACTGCCGGTTACAATTCCTCCACCTAACACCCGGTTAAGTTCCGCATCCGGTGTAACGATTCTTTTTTCTTCACTACTGATGACTTCATGAATTGAAATGGTTTTGATTTCTTTTTTATCGGAATATTTTTTCCAACCGGATTCACCCAGTCTGTCATCTTTCGAAACAACTTCTTCGGAGAAAGTATTCCATTGTTCGCAGGAAGGACATTTACCCAGCCATTTTGCACTCTCGTAGCCGCAATTATTACAGAAGAAAGCGGTTTTTATTTTGCTCATCATTAAAGATAACAGCTCAGATGGCATAAAAGTAAAAAGGCCGACTACGAGAGCCGACCTTTTACTTACTAACCCATTAAATTCTTCCACTAAATTACAAAATCAGGTCACATAACAAAATAAATTTTTCTCCCTGTGAATAACTTTAATAAAGAAACTGAAGCTTGTATTTATTAGATTATTAATCTATATGATAATGATTTACAATATGTTATGAGAGTTCCTTGAATTGAAGTCTTTCCTTAAAGACCTGAAAATGAGGGCTGAAAATGTATCTAAAATTTCCAATACAGCATTCTGATCAAGGTATTGACAGAAAGGATGATATTATAATAAAAACTAATGTGAAATAGACATGAAATGGCAGAAAAAGAGTGTCTTTAGAGCTTTATTTCTTCCTCCTGTTTGTCGAAGAAATGGAATTCGGTCATATGGTAATTGTTATTTTCCTGGATCCGGATAGCCTGCTTGTATTTCCGGCGCCATTTCCATTTTTTTGACAGGAACCAGCCCCCTTTGGTGAGATAGGCAAACATTATGGGGTGAACGGTGAGGATCAGATCCTTATGCTGGTGATTCAGCAGATAACTGAGGTTTTTCTCGATCTCATCTTCAAGAATAAGGGCTGAAGAGATTTTACCCGTTCCATTACAGGTTGGACAAATTTCCTGTGTATTGATTGTAATCTCCGGCTTCATGCGTTGCCGGGTGATCTGCATAAGGCCAAATTTGGAAATTGGCAGTACGGCATGTTTTGCCCGATCGGTACGCATGAAGCCTTCCATCGCCTCTACGAGCTTCCTTTTGTTGTCAGGGAGCTTCATATCTATGAAATCAGCTACTATGATACCCCCAAGATCTCTTAAACGGAGTTGCCGGGCGATCTCCTCAGCAGCTTCCAGATTTGTTTCCAGCGCATTTTGCTCCTGATTATTGCTCACACTTTTATAACCGCTGTTTACGTCGATTACATGGAGTGCTTCTGTGTGTTCCACAATAAGATAGGCTCCGCTGGGCAGGTTAACGGTTTTGCCAAATGCGGCTTTTACCTGTTTGGTGATACCAAAATGATCAAAAATGGGTGAGCCATTATTATAATAGGATACGATATCTACTTTATCGGCGGCAATTCTTTGAATGTATGCTTTGGTATCACTAAAAAGATTTTTATCGTTTACAACGATTTTATTGAAATCCTCATTTAGCAGATCACGCAGAATACTGGTGGTCTTCGTTTGCTCACTCAGTATCTTGGCCGGCGCCACTGCACCGCTGAGGTTATGTTGAATCAGTTTCCAGGTAGCGACAAGGTCTGTCAGATCTTCGTGTAGTTCTGCCGTATTTTTTCCTTCGGCGGCCGTACGCACGATTACGCCGAAATTTTTTGGTTTGATGGCTTCTACTATTTTCTGAAGTCTTTTTCTTTCGTCCGAAGAATGAATTTTCCGGGAAACAGCAACGATATCATTAAAAGGAGTGATGACAACGAAACGTCCGGGTAAAGAAATTTCACAACTAAGCCTTGGTCCCTTGGCGGCGATGGGTTCTTTTAATATCTGGACGAGGATATTTGGTTTACCGCTTAAGACCTCATTGATCTTCCCGGTTTTTACAATTTCCGGTTCAACTGAAAAACCTCCGAAATCGAATTCATGGTCCTTTGGTGATTGAATACTCTGTTGGGTAAACTTCAACAGGGAGCGTGCGTAAGGGCTCAGATCAGTGTAATGGAGAAAGGCATCTTTTTCAAATCCAACGTCCACGAACGCAGCATTCAAACCCGGAATCAGTTTTTTTACCTTGCCCAGATATAAATCTCCCACGGCAAAACTGGCATCAGTTTTTTCATGGTGTAATTCCACCAGCTTTTTATCTTCCAGCAGGGCTATTTCAACTCCCTGAGGGGCTGCATTAATGATCAGTTCCTTGTTCAATGTTTATGTAACATTTACTGCCTGGCCGGTACACACAAAAAGGAGTCGAAATGCTGAAGGAGATTTAGTTAACAGCCATACGATAGCGGCAGCAATGTAAGCGTTAGCAAATAAATGATTTCAGCAGAACAGGGCCGGAAAGTGTTCCGGCCGGAATGCGTTATTTGTTCTTTTTCTTATGACGATTTTTACGCAATCTTTTCTTTCTTTTATGGGTTGCAATTTTATGTCGCTTCCTTTTTTTACCACAAGGCATCGATAATTCCTTTTTTGTTAACTAATAAATTCTGTCTTTGCTCCAGTGAGCATTTATTTTAATGATCCCAGTCTTTCGTTGATCGCCTGGATCAATTCCGGATTGGTGGTCAGTTTTTTCGCAGCTTCATACCAGGTTTTTGCCGATGCCGTATTACCTGTTCTTTCATATGCATCACTCAAACTCAAAACAGCTTCCAGATTTCCCGGATCGTACCGAACTACTTTCAGCAGACGTTGAATCGCCCGGTCATATTGTCCTGATTCCATTCCTCCCAACCCCAGCATCAACTGTGCGTACATGTTCAGCGAATCCCGCCGGGTTACTTCCAGAATCTGCTGGATTCCCTTCATTACATCCTGCGCTTCCGAACCGGTGCTTCCAAAAATATAAGTAGCTCCCAATCCGATTTTCGTAGAATCATTGTCAGGGTTCAATTTCTCAGCCCTTGTAAAAAGATCCCTGCTTTCCAAAGCCATCCAGTTTTTTATCGCCGGATTGTCCTGCCTTCGTAAGTTGTTCAAAAATAATTGGGCTGCAAATGTGAGACTTTTTTCAGAATTTTCCAATTTTGCCGCCTCACCAAGATAATATGAATAGGGTAGGAAGCCATTTTCCACCGAATCTTTCCAAAATTCAGCCAATTGAAGATTGGACTTAATCTGCTGATTCTGAACATCTCCACGGACGACAGAATTTTCCAGTCTGTTTACATACGCTTGATGTTCAGGGCTCAGTTTGGATTTGCCTGCATCAAGAATCGTCTTGATATCAAGTGATTGAGAACTATTTTCTGTTGAAATTGTGTTTCCGGATTTTTTTAGCGGAGGAACCGTGTGTCCAAAAAAATAAAATATAATAAGTACAACTATTCCGGATCCGGCTACAATTGCTTGTTGTTTCTTCACTTCAGTCTTTTAT
>DASXKM010000371.1:0-4571 GCA_036496825.1 Puia sp.
CGGAAAAAAATATAAATGTATTTTTGTCGAATTCATTTGGCTTCGGGGGAACCAACTCTTCCCTGATCGTCAGAAAATGGAAACCCTAACTGATAAACTAAACTGCTATGAAACAACATCAACCCATTATTGATAAAATCAAGGGGTTTTTGAGCGATGAATTTGAAGTAGATACTCATCTCATGCTTCCGGATGCGAACATCCGGCAAACGCTTGAACTGGACAGCCTCGATTATATTGATCTTGTAGTTGTAATCGAAAACAATTTTTTCTTCAAAGTAAAACCGGAGGATTTTATACGGATTATCAGTTTCCAGGATTTCTATACGTATATTATCTCCCGCGTTCAAACTAATGAACCAAGCGATGCCGTCATGGCAGGGCAAGTCCAGAGGTAATAAAACCGGATTTCGGATTTTCGTCTGGGTTCTTAAAAATGCCGGCGTCAGACCCGCTTACCTGTTGCTGCGCTTTGTTGCCTTTTATTTTTTTATTTTTTCCGGAAAAGCATTTCGCCATCAGTTTGTTTTTTTTCATAAAAGACTGGGCTATTCCCGGCTACGAAGCATCGTGAACATTTATAAAAATTACTATTGGTTCGGACAGACCATCATCGACAAGATCGCATTGATGTCGGGTATAAACAGTCCCTTCCATTTTAATTTTGAAGGTGAAGATGATCTCCGGCAAATGGTCAGTCAAAGCAAAGGCGGCCTGCTGTTAAGCGCCCATATCGGAAATTGGGAAATAGCGGGTCATTTACTACAGCGACTGGGGACAGATATGTTTATCGTTATGTATGACGGTGAAGCCCGTCAAATCAAAGACTATCTGGCAAGGGTAACCGAAAAATATTCGGCACATATTATCCTGATAAAGGAGGATCTTTCCCATATCTATGCCATACAGGAGGCACTCAGTAATAATGCGTTTGTCTGCATGCATGCGGACCGGTTTCTGGAAGGCAATAAAACACTGAATGCCCTTTTTCTAAAAAAGACGGCGCGTTTTCCGGCCGGCCCTTTTTTGCTCGCACGTACATTCCAGATACCCGTTTCTTTTGTTTTTGCGATGAAAGACAATTCATTCGATTATCATTTTTACGCCAGCGCTCCCAAAATATTTTCCGGTGGCCGCGATTCTTCGATAGAAGAAATGTTGCGGGAATATTGCCTGAGCATGGAAAAATGTATCCGGAAGTATCCTCTGCAATGGTATAATTATTATGATTTTTGGGCGGAGCAATCAGCGGATGCCGGGCGTTGAGCATTCAGCGTTTTGGCCTTATCTTTATGAAATGTCATTCGAAATCCAAAATGCAATTGATCTGATTCCGCAAAGGATGCCTTTTGTTTTCATTGATAAACTTACCCACATAGACGACAAAACCTCGCATGGCGTTTTCCGGATCCCGGCAGAAAATATCTTTGTAAAATCCGGTTTTTATTCTGCTTCGGGCATGGTGGAATCGCTGGCACAGACGGCGGCTGCGGGAACAGGATATTTATGTATGAAAAATCACAAAAAAGTCCCTGTAGGCTATATCGGCGCCGTTCAGAAACTGGAAGTAATGGACTGGCCGCCTTCGAATTCAGAAATCAGCATGGAGATAACCCTGATCACCAATATTCTCCATGTTTCACTGGTATCCGGGATAGTAAAATGTAAGGACAAGATCATGGCATCCTGTGAAATGAAAATTTTCGTAAATAATGAAGCATGAAAAATAAAGCCTTCCTTCTTTTACGAGGTGGAGAGTAAAAACTATAAACAATGGAAAGCCACTGCTGGCAAATAAACAACTTTCCGCTTTAAGCATAAAAATGAAATGCTGAAAAAACTGGTCTCAACTACTGAAGTTCTGGTGCGTTTCAATGAAGCCGATCCGCTGGGTATCGTATGGCATGGGCATTATATCCGGTACTTCGAAGATGGCCGTGAGGATTTTGGGAACCGGTATGGTATCGGTTATCTGGATTTTATAAAACATGGATTTGTCATCCCGGTTGTGAACGTGGATTGCTCTTTTAAAAAATCTCTTCGATACGGAGATTCGGTGATTGTAGAGACAAGTTTTATTCCCTGTGAGGCGGCAAAAATCCAATTCAGTTACCGGCTATTTAATAAAAAAACCATGGACCTGGTTGCAACCGGGAAATCTGTACAGGTATTTCTGGATAAGGAACATTCCAGTCTTCAATTACTCAACCCGCCTTTTTTTGAAGACTGGAAAAAAAAACATCTTTCATCCTAAAACCCGCTGATGAGGAATGTATATGTAGTTGCAGATAATATCTATTCTCCACTGGGTAGGAATACAACTGAGAATATCGAAGCGCTGAAAAAAGGAAAGTCCGGTATTCAACTCCATAACAATGGTTATTCTCCCGACCCTTTCTATGCCTCTCTCTTCGATACGGCATTCAAAATAGAAAATGAATCGAAGACTTTTTTTGAACAAATCGTTCTTGCTTCCGCACTGGATGCCATGCAGACAGCAGATATTCAACCCGCCGACAAAAGAACGGGGTTTATCCTTTCCTCTACAAAAGGGAATATAAGTCTCATTGAAAAATTAAAAGAGGATTCATTCCGCGAAAAAAGAATTGCTTTAAGTAGCAGCGCCTCTATCGTTGCAAAAGAAATAGGATTTACTTCTGAGCCCCTGGTTGTTTCCCATGCCTGCATATCCGGGTTACTGGCAATGATTACAGGTATGCGGCTTATTCAATCCGGCTTGTATGATCATTTGGTGATCACCGGCGCGGATTTAATTACCTCTTTTATATACTCCGGCTTTCGATCCTTCCAGGCAATTAGTCAGAATCCCTGCAGGCCATTTGATGCAGCACGCGATGGAATCAGTCTGGGCGAAGCAGCTGCAACCGTTATTTTGTCGTCAAACAAAACGCTGGGAGCGGTATTATTAAGGGGAGGTTCCGTTTCAAATGATGCGAATCATATTTCCGGCCCTTCCCGAACAGGTGAAGAATTGTGGCTTGCCATTCGCCGCGCCCTGGAGCAATCGGGAATGGGTGCAAATGATATTGACTTTATATCAGCGCATGGTACGGCCACCCGTTACAATGATGAGATGGAGGCAAAAGCAATTCATCTGGCATCGATGGAAAAAATTCCGGTGAACAGCCTGAAGGGCTATTACGGTCATACGCTGGGTGCCGCGGGTATTCTGGAATCCATTGTAACCATTCAGTCTATGAAAGAAAATATCATATTCCCTACTTTGGGATTTAAGACTCCGGGTACAGAAATGCCCGTAAATATCGTAAGGGAGTTGATAAAATCAAATTTAAAAAGAACGTTAAAAACAGCCTCTGGTTTTGGAGGATGTAATGCAGCGATCGTAATGGAGAATGGATAATTGATAATTGATAGTTGATAATTATTATTTGAAAAAAGCTTTACGCCTATGCTTTAAGCTTTAAGCTTTGAACCCTTATCTTTAAGCGTGAAGCAACCAGAATGAAATTTTTTACAAAAGACAATAAGACCGCCCTCGAAGCGAAAGGACTGGCTCAGTGGATTGCCTTCGGACCCGTCGTTTTCCAGGTCTCGCGCGTGATGAGAAATACCGGAATTCTCCGCATGTTACTGGAAAAAGGAAGTGCCGGACTCACGCAGGATGAAATTCAGAAACAGTCAAAACTACCTGAATACGGAGTTCGTATTCTTCTTGAATCTTCATTGGGAATCGGTCTGGTTATACTAAATGAGGGAAGATACAGCATTACAAAAACAGGCACTTATATTTATAACGACCCTTTGACAAACGTCAACATGAATTTTATCCATGATGTAAATTATAAGGGATTATTTGATCTGGATAAAAGTATAGAAAATGGAAAACCGGAAGGACTGAAAGTATTTGGAGACTGGGATAGCATATATGAAGGACTTTCCTCCCTGCCGGCCCAGGTACAAAAAAGCTGGTTCGCATTCGATCACTTCTTTTCGGATCTCGCTTTCCCTCCTGCCCTGTCAAAAGTTTACAATGGCACTATAAAAAAAATACTGGACATTGGTGGCAATACAGGCAAATGGGCGATTACGAGTGCAGGATTTGTAAAGGATCTGGAGATCACCATTATGGATCTGCCGGGACAGCTGGAAGTTGCCCGTGAAAAAGTAAAACAGGCCGGGCTCAGTGACCGGATACATTTTTATCCGGCTAACTTACTGGATGAAAAAACGATATTCCCGACAGGTTTTGATGCAATCTGGATGAGCCAGTTTCTGGATTGCTTTTCCGAGGCAGAAATTGTTTCCATTTTGAAACGTTGTTATGATTCGGTGGGTGACGATCAGTATGTATTGATCCTGGAAGCTTTCTGGGATACCCAACGATTCGAAGCAGCTGCTTTCTGTCTGCAGCAGACTTCAGTTTATTTTACAGCAATGGCTAATGGCAACAGTCAGATGTATCATTCTGAAATATTTATGCGTTGCATCGAAAAAGCAGGATTCAGGGTGGAAGAAAAAATTGATGACATCGGACTAAGTCACACATTATTAAAATGTAAAAAAATAAAATCCACTAAATAATAATACAT
>DASXKM010000372.1:0-3578 GCA_036496825.1 Puia sp.
CACCGGAGAATTAGGACAAAGTGATTCGATGGCTCTGTAACCCCACCTGTCAAAGAAAAATTATGAAATCCGCCGAAGAAAGAAAAAATTATGGATGCGGTCGCTGAGTATGAACGATATTGTATCTCTTTTTATCGAATAGCTGGCATCTAATAATTAACCATGTGCGGAATTGCAGGAATCATTTCATCCAACCCCCCGGCTGTTGAAAAAATAATAGCTTCCCTGCAAGCAATGACAGATGCAATTGCCCATCGCGGGCCGGATGGGGAAGGCGTCTGGATTAGCGAAAATTCAAAAGTGGCGCTGGGTCACCGTCGATTGAAAATTATCGATCTCAGTGATCAGGCAGCGCAGCCGATGCATTATGCTGACCGGTATACCATTACCTACAATGGCGAAATCTATAACTACCGGGAGCTTAAAAAGGAATTGCAGTCTAAAAATTATGTTTTCAATTCCCAATCTGATACAGAAGTAATACTGGCCGCCTACCATTGCTGGAAAGAAGAATGCCTGACTCATTTCGACGGCATGTTTGCATTCGCTATTTGGGACAACAGCCTGCAACATCTGTTTTGTGCACGGGACCGGTTCGGAGAAAAGCCATTTTATTTTTACAGAGACGATGAGCAGTTCTTGTTTGCCAGCGAAATGAAAAGTTTGTGGGCCGCGGCTGTGCAAAAAAAAATAGTATCCACTCAGTTACTAAATTATATTACCCTTGGACTTGTGCAGGATGTTGCCAGACCCGATTTGACCTTTTTTGAAGATATATTTTCATTGCAACCGGGACATTTTCTTAAACTGGAGGTTGCGACTTTTGATATCCGGTTAACCAATTATTGGGATATTGATAAGGAATCGACTGATTTCGCGATTTCACAGGAAGAGGCCATCGAAAAATTCTCCTTCCTGTTTAAACGGTCTGTTCACCGGCGGCTGAGGAGTGATGTGCCCGTGGGAACAAGCCTCAGCGGAGGTCTGGACAGCTCATCGATTGTTTCCCTGATTTGCGATTTGCAATCAGCGGGCGCAGATCTGCCGGATCTGCAAACATTTTCAGCTGTTTTCCCCGGTTATCAAAAGGATGAATCCCACTACATCGAGGAGATTGTTCAGTCATTCAAAATACTGAATTCGACAACACAACCCAACGCAGAGGAATTACAGGAAGATTTTGGCCGGTTGATGTATCATCAGGAAGAACCATTTCAGTCATTGAGCATTTATGCACAGTTTAAAGTTTATGAAACGGCTGCGAGACAAAATGTAAAAGTGATCTTAGATGGGCAGGGTGCAGACGAAACGCTGGCGGGCTATCATAAATATTATCCCTGGTACTGGCAGGAACTATACAACAAAAAACAGTTATCTGCTTCGGGCGAACTAAAAGCCGCAGCGAGTCACGGAATAGCTATTACCTGGGGATTAAAAAATAAGCTGGCAGCCTTCATGCCAGGTATGGCAGCAGTTCAGCTGGAAAAAAAAGCTTTTCATAAACAGGCGCACCATAAATTCATTGATCCTGATTTCTTTTCTTCAGGTTTTAATAAACGATCGTTGAGCAAGCCGGCGGTCAGAAAATTAAATGATATATTATATTTTCACACGAGCCAACTGGGTTTGCAGGAACTGCTGCGCTACGCCGACCGCAATTCAATGGCCCACGGACGCGAAGTGAGACTTCCATTTCTGGATCATGAACTGGTTCAGTTTGTCTTCTCGCTGCCCTCCCATTTCAAAATTAAAGAAGGCTGGACAAAATGGATATTGCGGAAAGCGATGTCCGGTAAACTTCCCGAAAACATCGTGTGGCGAAAAGACAAGGTCGGCTTTGAGCCTCCGCAGAAACTGTGGATGGAAAATAAGAAGATGATTGAAAAAATAATGGATAGTCGGGAAAAACTGGTGAAGGCACATATTTTAAAGTCTTCCGTCCTGCAACAACCCGTCACGGCAAAAGAAGCACACGAAGACGGTAATGATGATTTCAGATATCTGTGCGCAGCTTCGATTATGGAATCGTTTTAACAGATTCAACCAACGGCCACGCCTCGTTTTATCGCCCGGTATAACAGCCGGATTTCTATTGGTTATTATATTTAACTTCAATGTTTACAGAGTCCAGTAAAATGAAACAATTTTTCTTATACATTGATCCGGGAAGTGGAAGTTATCTGATACAGGCCATTATAGCCGCCGTTTTAGGTGGCTTATTTTATTTCAAAAGAATATGGCTCAGAATAAAAATATTTTTTAGCGGTAAAAAAAAGGAACAGGACACTGACAATACAGAACAACATGACAGTCGGTAAACAGCACCCCGCTTCCTATCGGGATCCGGCCGGTTTTATATTTGAGTATGAAGACAAATTTTACAGGCAGGTAAACCGGAGCTATGCTGTCCATTACAATCTTCTGAAAAATTCCGGTTTATACAATCAGCTGGTAAAAGAAAATAAATTAATCGCCCATACTGAAATCGATCAATGTCTGACTGAAAATAACCAATGGTACAAAACGCTGTTGCCGGAACAATTATCTTTCATCTCTTACCCTTATGAATGGTGCTTTAGTCAATGGAAGGATGCGGCACTACTCACACTTTCAATTTTAAAAATTTCAGTCCTGCACGGAATGATATTAAAGGATGCCACTCCATTTAATATCCAGTTTGTAAACGGCTCGCCCCTCTTCATCGATACCCTGTCGTTTGAGACTTACGATCCCACGAAACCATGGATTGCATACCATCAGTTTGTTGAATGTTTTATTGCTCCGTTATTACTTGCCCGGTATCAGACACCGGAATTATTAAGAATATTTCAGGTATATCCGGAAGGTATTCCACTAAGCATACTCACGAAACTTTTGCCTCTCAAAGCCAGACTAAATCTGAACGTATTGCTGCATATCGTTTTTCCCGCTTCCGTGGCTGACAACAGGAAAACAGCAACAAAGATGCCCGCAGCATTTGACAGGCAAAAGCTTCTTCATATCATAGATAATCTGATATCATTTATAAAATCACTGAAGGCGCCTTCAGTTGTTACTAAATGGAATAACTATTACGAGGAAACGGTTTCAGGCAGCGAATATGTGGAAGAGAAAAAAATAATTCTGAAAGAATGGATGAATGGATTACAGGTAAATTCCGCTATTGACCTGGGGACCAATACCGGAACTTTTGCCCTGCTGTCATCCGGAACAGGAATTCCTACCATCGCCGTAGACTCAGACATTGATTGTATCGACAGACTTTATAACTCCTGTAAGCGGGATAAAATATCTAATCTGCTTCCACTTTATGTTGATATCAGCAATTCTACACCCGCTATCGGATGGGACAATGAAGAAAGAGATGCATTTTACCCCAGAGCGAAAGCAGATCTGTGCATGGCATTGGCACTGATACATCATCTTGCCATTGGGAGAAATATTGGGTTTATGCAAATGGCTAAAACATTTAGTCAGATAGCTCCCTGGCTGATCATTGAATTCATTCCAAAATCAGATACCAAAATAGCATTGCTACTACAGAACAGGACAGACATTTTCGAAAATTATAATGAACT
>DASXKM010000373.1:0-3358 GCA_036496825.1 Puia sp.
TCGACCGCAGAAATAACCACGGACTTTGTGTCATCGACCTGGATACGGTAATGCCCGGTTATTATATCAGCGATGTGGGTGACATGATTCGTACCTACGTCTGCCCGGTCAGCGAAGACGAAAAAGACCTCTCAAAAATTCAGATCCGTCATGAATATTTCCGTGAGATTGCAAAAGGCTATCTCAGTGAAATGCAAAATATTCTCAGCGAAACGGAAAAAGACTTTTTTGTATACGCGGGAAAGTTTGCTATTTATATGCAGGCCCTGAGGTTCCTGACAGATTATATTAACAATGATATTTATTACATGATCAGATACGAGGACCATAACCTGGTCCGAGCAAATAACCAGATCATGCTACTGAAAAAATACGTTGAAAGCGAAAAAATGTTAAATGACATTTTGAAATCCTGTATGCATTCCTCATAAACACTCATACATCATTCTTCTTCAGCACTTTTTGGAATAATAGATGGAGTATTCCGTCAGATTCCAAAAGCCTTTTTGAAAATGAACGTTTTTTGAATCAATTCACTAATTTTACCCTTGGAATGAAATATTTTATATGCTGGTAAAACCGCTGCCAAATAAAATTCCACATTATAAAATTTCTGACAACGGAATTTTTCCCAATTCAGAGCTGCCGGTTTTATTATACAAAACACCATTCCATCTCTCCAACGATCATTCCCCTGTGCTAATAGAAAAAGTGTTTAAAGAAAATGACTGGTCGAATTTCTGGCGGAACGGAATATACACTTACAACCACTATCACAGTATCACACACGAAGCGCTGGGTGTGTATTCGGGCGACTGCCATATCTTGTTAGGCGGACACAGCGGAATACAGATTCTCCTTGAGAAAGGTGATGTCCTCATCATACCTGCCGGTGTTGCTCATAAGAACATCGGCTGTTCCATAGATTTCAAATGCGTCGGCGCCTATCCCAACGGTAAGGATTTCGATATCAAACTGGGCAAATCAGGAGAAAGACCCGGAACGGATAAAAATATAAAAAAAGTACCCGTTCCAAAAAAGGACCCTGTGTACGGTAAAGAGGGTTTTCTCCTCGAATTTTGGATCGGCTGATTCTTAAAATACCAGCGTCGATATGGAATGAGGCAGGCTTTCCATTTTTGCCGCGTTTCCATTCATCCAGAGAAGATATGAAATAGCCTTCTCCGTCTGGTTCATTACAACAACCGAAATTTTCCCGTCTGCATTCTGAAAGGCGGTCGTTTGCAAATTATCCCTGTTGGACGAACTGACAATTCTCCGTGCGCCCGGGCGTATAAATTTTGAAAAATGTCCGATATAATAAAATGAGTTGGTAAAAATCAATTCTCCTTTTTTTGTATCGGCATGAACGGGGGCAAAACAGAAATTCCCCGCATGATTCGGGCCGCCCTGTTCATCCAGTAAAATATTCCAGTCCGTCCAACCCACGGTCCCATCGTTGAAATCATTAATCATCGAATGACCATAGGTTTCCCCCAGCGACCAGACCTTTAATCTCGACAGGTCAAATTTTTCCGCACAACCTTCCGTAAAAATCAGATTCTTATCAGGAAAAGTTTCGTTTACCATTTTTACGTTGTTAAATAACATCGAACTCCCTGTCCAGGTTTCGTACCAGTGAAAACCGATACCCCAGACATACTTAGCCGCTTCCGGATCATTGAGAACCGTACTGGCTGTCTGATACACAAAGTCTCTGTTGTGATCCCAGGCAATCAGTTTTTTATCAGCCATGCCCTGTGCCTTTAGTGTCGGCCCCAGATATTCTTTTATAAAATCTCTTTCTTCTTCCGCTGTATAATTACAGGATTCCCAGGTTTGTTTGGCAAGCGGCTCATTCTGCAGAGTAAGCCCCCATACAGGAATTCCTTCTTTTTCATATGCATTAATAAACTTAATATAGAAATTAGCCCATGACTGTCTGAATACCGGCAACAGTTTCCCGCCATGGAGCATATCATGATTGTCCTTCATCCAGGCGGGCGGACTCCAGGGACTAACATATAACATCAGGCGGCCGCCGGCGGCTGCAATAACCTGGTGAATAAACGGTATACGATACTTCCTGTCATGATCTATGCTGAAAGATTTCAAATCCTTGTCTTCGTCAGAAACATAAGTATAACTACTACTGGAAAAATCACAACTCTGGATATTGGTTCTGCCCAGGGTATAGCCGATACCTTTCACACTGTCGTAATAGGAAGTGAGCAGCTGCTTCTGAGCGGTTGCGGGAAGCTTCGCAAAAGTTTCCGCAGATGCATCGGTCAGTGCTCCGCCAATGCCCAGCATGGTCTGAAAATGATGCGTTGGATCCACAATAATGCAAACCTGGGTTTCCGGGGGTTGGCCGACCAGGTAAAACCGCGAACTGTCAGAAATTTTTGTCAGGCGCAAATCGGTATTCTCTGCAGTTGTGTAAACAGTTACCGGACCCTTCTGAGCATAATTTGAAAGGGAAGGAAGAATTCCGGCAATAAAAAACAGGGGCAAAAATCGTTTCATGTATGGCTGCTTTTATAGTAATATTCTATCAAATATATACCTTATCAGATTTTATATTCCATTTTTTCAGAAGCGCGGCTGCTGCTGTACTGCACATGGCACAAGTATTGAATATTCCAGAAAGGACATATTTTTTAATCCTTCAATTAATAAAAAATGGGAAATCTACTGTATGTGGTTGCCGTTATCCTGGTCGTTATTTGGGCAATTGGCTTTTTCGGATACGCCGCAGGTGGGATCATTCATGTTTTACTTGTAATTGCATTGGTTCTTTTCCTGCTGAAATTTATCCGCAGGGAAGCGTAGTGACCGATCAGTCTGGTAAGCATTTCGATTCTACCGTTAGTGAAATAAGCATTTGTACAGGTAGTCCGTTGACGGCTGCCTTTTTTTGATTTTGAATGAAATCTCAGGCTTTATCCAGCCTGAGATTTTTTAAATATTTCTCATTGACGGCAGCGCTCTCTAAAGCGGTTTCATGGTATAACCTGGATTGTTCAACAAAAAAGTATTTCATGCCGTTTGATAAAGCGGTGGAAAGAAGATGTTTGTAATTGATGATTCCGTCGCCCAGATCACAGGCTGATTCTTCTTTAGTGCCGGCGGGTAACCTGACCTTCATCACATCACGCATATGACAAAGCCGGAAGCGGGGTTTATATTTTTTTATATAGTGCTCCGGATCCAGTCCCTCCGTTACCGTATAATAAATATCCATTTGATAATCCACCAGTGCCGGATCGGTATGATCCAATAATACGTTGATGGGTAATTGTCCATCTACTTTTTTATACGGATAATCATGTGGATGGTAAGCAAACCGCAAACCATG
>DASXKM010000374.1:0-7414 GCA_036496825.1 Puia sp.
CGCGATATATGGTCCAGTTGTTTTGATAAAAATAGATGGCTTCTGCTTTATGATTATTTTTAATCTTTACAAAATCGATGACGGATACAGGATTTTCCGGCAACTGAAATAAACTACAACATAAAAAAATACAAAGCATCATAAAATTTGACGTCATTTAGATTATTTTTTTTTGGATGGTAATTCCCAACCATTACTTTCACGCTGATCCCCGGTATTAAAAATACTTTCTTTTTCGAAAAACAGTGCTGCTTACCGGGGTGAATTAAAAAAGGTTTTAATTCATTATATTTAAATGTGAAGGCATGAGTTTGCCATATAATCAATTGAAGCGATGAGACTCCCTCCGAAGAGAGAAACGATCCTGGTTATTCCTGTTTATGTGATTCTTCAACTCGTATTTTCCGGCGCATCTGCACAAGGCGGGATCAGTGGGAATATAAAAGGAAATGAAGAAATTCTGTTTTCAGCAACGATACACAATATCAGTCAGCACCGGACAAACATATCCGACCTTGGCGGCAATTATAAGATTATGGCCGGTGTGGGCGACAGTATCATATTCAGTCATCAGGGATACATTTCTGATACCATGGTTGTAAGCCCGGAGATGTTCAACGGGCGGCAGCCGGTTGAATTGAAAATAAAAATGTCTTATCTGGCCAGTGTGGATGTAAATGAAATGTCGAAATATGAACTGGATTCACTTGGCAGGCGGGAGGACTATGACTATATTTTTAAGAATAAAAACAACAAGCCCCTCTGGGATAATCAATTGTCGGGAGATGGACGCGGGGTGAACTTCAGCCCGATCGGGCACTATTCCTCTAGTGAAAAGCAAAAGCGGAAACTGAAGGAGCGACTTGAAAGGGACGATAAAGAAGAATTTATTTACTACAAATTTACACGCCGTGTTCCCAAACTCACCGGACTTCGTGGGGATTCCCTTTTAACATTTATAAATAAATATAAACCCAGTTATGAGTACTGCCTAACTGCAACGAGCGTGGATATTTTTTTATATATCAACGATCAGCTGGTCATTTACAAAAGGAAATGAATTAACAGGTGTAAGCATGAGAAATCAGTGACCTGGATATTATGACAAATAAAAAAATAATCTGGACGATCGGCCATTCTACACGAAGCTTTGAAGAATTCGTTTTCCTGCTGGATGCTTATCAGATTCAGCATGTCATCGACATACGTCGCTTTCCCGGTTCAAAAAGATTTCCGCAGTATAATAAAGAGATACTGGCTGAAACTCTGTTCAAACACGGTATTCAGTATACGCATCTTGAAGCTCTCGGCGGAAGGCGAAATCCAAAGCCCGGTTCTGTTAATACGGCCTGGCGCGTAAAAGGCTTTCGCGGCTATGCCGATTATATGGAAACAGAGGCGTTTAAAACGGCTGTTATCGAACTGGAGCGTTTAGCCAGATTGTCCCGTTGTGCCTTCATGTGTACCGAAGCCGTGTGGTGGAGTTGTCATCGTGCTTTGTTGTCGGACTATCTCAAGATCCGGGATTGGGAAGTGATACATATCATGACGAAAGAAAAATCACAGGAACACCCTTTTACCAGGGCCGCTACGGTAATAAACGGTGTATTAAGCTATACAGGATCGAATGAGTTGTTTTAGATCCCGGGAAATGCCCCAGATTAAAATGTTTCCTGAATATTGAAATATAAACCGTGAGATCCCCTTCCCCTGCCATAGTCGATACAGATATTGGTTCTGTCTTTCATATTCATTTTAATACGAAGACCGATGCCATAACCCGGTGCGAGGGTATTAAATAAATGCTGGCCTGTATTTGGATTGCTTGCTGTGGTTGCATTCAGAAAAGCGACAGCTCCGAATAAGCCATTCCTCGAAATCGGCATCCTGAATTCAGATTCTCCGTATACCATATTATCCCCCCGAAACCGCCCCTGCACGTACCCTCTTCCCGAGCGTCCATACGTATCCCAGCCTATAGACGGCAAATCCAGGTATGGAACTTTTCCACTCGTAACAAACTGACCCCATGTCCAAAAAGCCAGTACGAGACCGGGTTTGGTTTTTGCCAGCGGAATATAATTGCGCCATTCTGCATATAGCATAGTACTGTTCTGAGAGCCTCCGAATATTTTTTCATTCACCCGGAAATTAATGCTTGCATAGAGGCCTTTGTAAGCATTGATCGGATTGTCCCGACTGTCATGCGTTACCTGCAGGGACAGACCATTGTTAGAATAATGCAGGGGATCGAATCCGTATTTGGTTGAATAGAAATAGTTGGAAGTAATCTTCCGGTTGGGTGTGTCGAGCTTCAGTGACTGATCATCAATATCAAAATGATCGTCGATGTTGATACCAACGCCGGCATACCAGTTTGGAAAGATTTCTTTTAGTGCGGTCTCATAAAACCGGATATAATTAAATCGCATGGGCTGCTGAAGTACCGAAGTGCTGACATCCGTGCCATCGACGTTAAAATTCAACGTTTGATCCAATCCGTAAATACCTAACCCATAAGTGGGTTGTGCAAAGAATAATAACCGAATATCTCCCGGAATGTACCAGGAATTTCCGGACAGATAGATATTGGATCTTGCACATAATAAAACCTGTTTCTTGGAAGTAAGAGAAATGGAAAGCAATGCAGAAGAAAGTTGTGTATTTTCCCGACTGCCCAGCAAATTTGTAGCGCTGATCGCGGCGCCAATAACGAATCCGTTGGCAGGCCCGTAACCTACAATGGGAAGCAATGATACATTCCGGACACCGGGAATCAGTATGTCGCTTCTCGCCGGTCCTTTTTTATTAAACATGTTGCCGATCACGCCAATGAGATCTACCGGGTTAACGGCATTCTGCTGACCCATTTCAGAAGAAGGTTTCTGCGAGAATCCCTCAATGGAAATCATCAGCAGTATGGCAGCAAAAAAATTTTTCTTAAAGAGCAGAGAATTTACCCCAAAAGATATTCTCCGCCTTGTAAAGTTCATACGGATTCTTTTTTGGATGCAATTTTTTCATTGCTTCCTCCATCTGTGGAGAACTAAATATAAGAAAAAGATCAGATGGGCAGGGACGATCAAACTGCTGAAGCGACCGGTGAGGAACTTCGGGCTGGCATAGTTACCGTGAATGGCCGCCGGATTTGACGGGGTGCTGGCATAGGAATTGCCGATTCCATACCAGTATTTTTATTATTCAGTCAAAAACCTCTTAAACAAGCAACATGAGAACATTTGGAATCGTTTTGATTATTCTGGGCATTGTAATGATCATCATAAAAGGGATATCGGTGCCTGTACAAAAAAATGTTGTGGATGTCGGCCCGGTAAAAATAGATAAGACCGAAAACAAGTGGATCGGATGGCCGACCTATGCCGGTGTGGCACTGGCGGTTATCGGTACGGTGCTTGTCGTATCGAATAAGGGAAATCGCTGAATTCTGTTTCTTCTAAACAGGTGTTAATTTGGACGCAAACTTCCTTACATCCGCTACCAGCAGATCGGGTTCTTCCATGGCGGCAAAGTGACCGCCCCTCGGCATTTCGGTCCATTGATTTACGTTGAAATATTTCTCGGCAAATTTCCTGGGCGCATTTACGAGGTCGTGCGGGAAGACGGCAAAGGCTGCGGGCACTTCCGTTTTTTTGCCGGACTTGTCGAAAGGATTCAGTTTCACCAACGGATTATACTGGTCGTTCATCGTCGATTTCATGGTTTCATAATAAATGCGAATGGCTGAGTTGATCGTTTGTGTTGCCCAGTATATGGTTAGATTCGTGAGCAGTTCGTCCTTTGTAAAAGAGTTTTCCAGCTTCCCGCCATTTTCACTCCATGAATAAAACATTTGTATGATCCACCCGGCAAGGCCGGCTGGTGAATCGTTCAGCGCATATCCGAGTGCCTGCGGTTTTGTGCTTTGTATCATGGCATACCCACCTTCGGTCTGTTGCCATTTTTTTCCGTCCGCCATATATTTCTTTTCCGCATTCGACATTTCGCTTTCGGGTATGGCAAATAAATGACTGAATGGAACATCGGTTAAATGAATACCGATCAGCGATGCGGGATGATAGAGTGCCATTTTTTCGGCGATACTTGTTCCCCAGTCGCCACCCTGTACCAGATATTTTTTATATCCCAGTTTTTCGGTCATCAGTTTGTTAAACAGTTTCCCGATTTCCTTTGTATCCATGCCGGACCTGCCCGGAATATCAGAAAAGCCATAGCCTGGGATGGATGGAATGACCAGGTCAAAAGAGAGCCCGTTTTCGTCTGCTTCTGTAAGCCGGGGAATGATTTTCAGAAATCGGACAAAGGAATCCGGGAAACCATGAATCAGCAAAAGAGGAACCGGGCTCTTACCCATGCCTTTCTGATGAATGAAATGGATCCCGATACCATCGATTTCTGTTTTAAAATGGTCGAATGAATTCAGATAAGATTGCTGTGCGTTCCAGTTAAACTGATGTTGCCAGTAATGGCAGAGTTCTTTCAGATACTTTTCATTCGTACCATACTGCCATTGATCGTTTTCGATTTCATCAGTCCAGCGGGTTGCCGCCAGTCGTTTCTTCAGGTCGTCAATCACTGACTTTTTTATATCGATTGTAAAAACAGGATTCATAACATTCATTTCCATTTCGGGAGCAATAATGGTTCCGAAGAAGCATCGCGGAGAATGCATTCCGGTATACGCAGACTGAGTAAAAATTTAGACAACCTGTTGATAAGACCGGAGGACATTTCACGATTTAATCGGCCCCCGGGCCGACGCCACCCGGGCCATTGATTTTTATATAAAACATGGCTTCCGGCTTTTACAAAAAAACGAGATAAATATATTATTGAGAAAATACGGGGATATACCCGACCGCCAGATCGAGACTTCCGTCGTGCTGGCGAGTGCAGAATGGAAAACAATTGGATGAAGAAGCGACTGGTGATAACGTATAAAAAATCCAATAATCCGCGTTTTTCGTATATAAGAAAGCTGGATACAAAAATTATTTCCCGTCATTGCCGGTAACCTGTGTGCGAAAGATCGGGGGAATTCAGATCAATCACTCGGGAGCGGACTTTTAAGACCCTGTTTATGAGACAAATGCTGATGGTAACAGGTTTCATGTTTGGTATGATTGGCATTGTACCTGCTCAGGATTTCAAAGGAAATATTGCAGAACAGCATTCTCGTCGGCCCATTGATGGAGTCAGTGTTTTCCTTACACCCGGCAATATATTTACTTCAACTGATGGGAGTGGTAATTTTTTATTAAGACCGGTTCATCAGGTGAACAGCATTACATTTTCGGCCATCGGATACCAAACCAGAACGGTTAGTTTTAAGGAATTTCAAATCAGTCAAAACAAAATATTTCTGACCCCGGTGTCGATCGAGTTGAGTGCGGTTACTATTTCACCAGGCGCGGGAGAACAATTCCGGGCCATTAGTAAGATTGATATTGCGCTTCGTGATATCAGTAATTCTCAGGAAGTACTACGGCTCGTGCCCGGTTTATTTATTGGACAACACCAGGGCGGCGGAAAGGCAGAAAAGATTTTTTTGCGCGGGTTTGATTGTGATCATGGTACCGATATCAGTATCAATGCAGACAATGTGCCCGTCAATATGGTATCCCACGCACATGGTCAGGGATATGCCGACAGTCATTTCATAATACCGGAAACAATCGGTACGGTTAATTTTAAGAAAGGGCCGTATTATGCAGAAAAGGGTGATTTCTGTACTTCCGGTTATGTTGATTTTCATACCTTCAATTTCCTGCCATACAATACTGTGAAAATAGAAGGAGGCATGTTTAATACTTTTCGTTTATTGGGCATGTTTAATATGCTCGGTGAAAAAGCAAAGGAGAAGCAGCAATCCTGGTATACCGCGGCAGAATATCGTTATACGGACAGTTATTTTAATAACCCGCAGCATTTTAACCGGTTTAATTTTTTTACAAAATATCACGGACGGATTTCAAAAAACACCTGGCTGAGCTTTTCTGCCTCCACGCTTTATAGTACATGGGATGCTTCCGGACAAATTCCTGACCGGGCAGTTTCGGAAGGAATTACCGGATTTTATGGAGCCCTGGACCCCCATGAGGGCGGAGTGACTTCCAGAACAAATGCCAATGTACAAACAGTGGCATCTTTACAAAATGGAGATGAGATCAAAAACCAGTTTTATTATTCTTACCAAACTTTCGATCTGCACACCAATTTTACTTTTTTCCTGGCAGATACCGTGAATGGAGACGAAATTCGTCAGAACGAATCACGGAATATGTTTGGCTATAAAGGAAGTTATGAGCATGCGGGATATATAGGTTCTGCGGGATTAAATTCAGAGGCGGGTATTCAGTTTCGTGGGGATGCAACCGATCACTCGGAACTTTCGCATACTAAAGACCGTTATTTATTGTTAAATCATATTAAACTCGGAAATATTTCCGAATATAGCGCGAGTGCCTATCTGAACGAAACCCTGCAGTTAAGTGACCATTTCAGTATCAATGCCGGGCTTCGTTTCGATCAGTTCTATTATGGGTATAAAAATCTGCTGGCTTCGGACAGTATATGTCAGGGAACAGGGCTGTATACCGTTAATGATCATGCATTCAATCCCAAACTGAGTTTCTATTATAACCATAATGAAAACCTTCAGTTTTACCTAAGCCTTGGAAAAGGGTTTCACTCAAACGATGCCCGTTCTGTTGTTGCGGTGAAGGGTGATCTGTCATTACCGGCCGCTTATGGGGTGGATCTGGGAACAGTTTTTAAACCTGCCGGAAATCTGCTTGTCAACGCGGCACTCTGGTATATCACGCTGGATCAGGAAAATGTTTATGGTGGCGATGGTGGTTCCGTAGAATTCAGCGGGAAAACAAAGAGGATAGGTGTTGATTTCTCAGCGCGCTATCAGCCCCAGCAATATTTATTTCTGGATCTGGATCTGAACTACGCTCATGGCCGTTCATTGGATAATCCCAAAGGACAAAATTATATTCCCCTGGCGCCGGTTTGGACGAGTACGGGTGGTATCACCTGGTCAAAACAGACCGGGTTTAACGGCAGTCTGCGATATCGTTATATGGGTGACCGTCCCGCCAATGAAAATTACAGTCTGACAGCAGTGGGTTATTTTGTCACCGATTTTGTTTTAAACTACACGAAGAAAAAATATGAGATCGGATTGACGATTAACAATGTATTGAACACAAAATGGAAGGAAACGCAATTCGATACGCTAAGCCGGTTAAAAGGGGAAGTGGCGCCGGTGGATGAAGTTTGTTTTACACCCGGTACTCCGTTCGCCGCGAGACTGAGCTTTAGTATATTTTTCAAATAGGCGGCGTGATTCTAAAATGCCTCACTGAAATTAAACAGAACGGTTTGATAG
>DASXKM010000375.1:0-6137 GCA_036496825.1 Puia sp.
ACTACCGGTTTGTGAATGGGGAAATCGTATTTTTTTGAAACTTTTATAAAATGATCCTTCCAGGCGCTCAATTTCTCTCCCTTCCAGGGTGCGACGGCGCCTTCATATAAACTCAGCCTTTTATCCGGAATTACCAGATCCGCATCGATTCCCAGCACCTGACCAAAACCTTCGCATGTCGGGCATGCGCCATAGGGGTTATTAAAAGAAAACAGGTTTGGGACAGGTTCCTCAAATTTTATCCCGTCCATTTCAAACCGGCTTGTGAAATCCAGTTTTTCCGTTCCATTAATATCAAGGATCATCTGGCCATCGCCCTCATAAAATGCCGTACCGACAGAATCGGCCAGGCGGTGCTGATCATCTTCGTCAAATTCCTTGACCACTATGCGGTCTATTAAAAGATAGGAATCGTTCCTGGGAATCTTTGGTTCCTGCCTCTTCGCCCTGGCATCTGAGGAATTAGCCAGAAGGTCTTCAATACGAACGGTCTCCTTATTTATGTATAGCCGGCTGAATCCTTTCTGCATAAGAATGTTTAATTCTTCCGTTGCGTTGCGGTTGGTGTGTTGTTTGAAAGGAACAAGGATCAGAATCCTGTCACCGGCAGGCCTTTCCTGCATGGCGGAAATCACATCCTTCACATCATTCTTCTTTACAATATTTCCCGAAACCGGTGAATACGTAATTCCGACCCGGGCAAATAACAGACGCAGGTAATCATAAAGCTCCGTCATGGAGCCAACGGTAGAACGCGGAGTGCGTGTTGTTACTTTCTGTTCGATAGCAATCGCCGGACAAAGTCCTTTGATATAATCCACATCGGGCTTATCCATTCTTGCCATAAACTGGCGTGCATATGAACTCAGACTTTCAGCATAGCGCCGCTGGCCTTCTGCAAAAAGGGTATCGATCGTCAACGAAGATTTTCCCGAACCTGATACACCGGTTACCACAATAAATTTATTGCGTGGAAAGTCGACTGATATATTCTTCAGATTATGTACCCTGGCACCTTTTATTTCAATAGAATTTCTGGCTGAAAGAGGTCCGGGTATGGATGAAGGCTTTTTGACCTTTGTTGTAATTGACATGATTGGGAAAACAAATATATTGGAAGTGAAACAATTAGCCAGTGTTTCCCAAAGGGGGAAAGAGCTATGGGAACCTCAATAACAAATTATTTTCCCAAAATGTTGTTTTTTCCAAAAATTGTATATCTTTAAATCCGGATTAACATTTAAGAACACAATAAAATAATTTTATAGAGTAAGAACTTCTACACCGAAAAGCCAAGTATTTTTTTTATAAATCCAACATATATATCCTATCACCTTTAAAAACCGTAGAAGTTTATGAATTCGCTACGCACGAAAACCGATCATGAATTAATCCATTCGTTTCGCGACGGCGATTTACAGGCGCTCGAAGCCCTCGTAATCCGCCACAAGGACAAGCTGTACACTTCCATTCTCTTCCTCGTCAAAGACAAGTATCTGGCTGAGGACATTTTCCAGGATGTTCTGATTAAGATTATCGACACCATACGCGGTGGGCGGTATACAGAAGAAGGTAAATTCCTTCCCTGGGCGATGCGCATTGCTCACAATCTTTGCGTAGACCATTTCCGCAAGGTGAAAAGAACTCCCGCCATCAAAACAAGCGATGACCGGGATATTTTCGAAGTCATCAACTTTACCGAAGATGGTGCTGATGTAAAAATCATGAAGAGACAAAGCCACGACCGTGTACGACGGATGCTGGACCTTCTTCCTGAAGATCAGCGCGAAGTCATCATTCTCAGGCACTATGCCGACCTGAGTTTTAAAGAGATCGCTTCGCTGACAAACTGCAGCATCAATACGGCTCTTGGCCGGATGCGCTATGGTTTGATCAACCTGCGTAAAATGATGGTGGAAAAAAGAATTGCCCTCTAAGAAATTTTTACACCGTTCAAAGAAAAGGCTGTTTTAACCGACGGCCTTTCTTTTTATTCTGCTCCTGCTTCATTCGTATATATCAAAGAACCAACGAAGGGTTGACCAAGGGTTAACAGGGTGTCTGCCCATAAAAATCCCCCGTCAGGCTCCCACAAACTATTTGCTGTCAGTTCAAAAAGCCAGGTTGTGCGGCGATCAGTACAAAATGTGAAGATCCAGGTTCAGGATAAACAAAATTATCGCCTGAAGGCAGCCAGACCGCAATCCATCCAGGCCGCGAATTCAACTGCCTGGGGCGTATAACCCTTTGTATACGTGAGAATTTTCTCCTCCGGACTGATCAGGGCATACTGGGGCTGGGAAACAGCATTAAAATTCTCGGACTGAAAAGTGGCCCATTTATCGCCCACTGTAATAATATTTTTCTGAGCACCGTCTTTTGTAGTATAAACCGTCTGGGCGGCGGCAGGCAGTAATCTGCGTTCGTCCACATAGAGGGAAACCACCACAAAAGAATCCAACATTCTTTTCCTGACTTCAGGATCCGTCCATACATTTTCCTCCATACGTCTGCAATTCACACAGGCCCAGCCGGTAAAATCGATCAGAAGAGGCTTATGCAATTTCCTGGCAAGCGCCAGGGCTTCTTCATAATCCCTGAGAGGTTCTATCCCATGTGCACAGTTTACCGGATCCTTATAAACTGAATAACAGAGCGGTGGAGGGAAACCGCTGATCAGGGTCAGGTTCGCCGATTGCGTATTGGTTAATCCCGGAATCAGGTAAATGGTTGCTATTCCAAAGAAAATAAGAAATCCGATCCTCGTAGCACTGAATTTTTTTACTGGACTATCATGCGGAAATCGGATTTTACCCAGCAGATACAGGGTGATCAGAACACCAATTATTACCCAGAATCCGATAAAAATTTCCCGTTTAACAAGGCCCCACTGCTCTACCAGATCTGCGTTTGAGAGAAATTTAACAGCCATGGCCAGTTCCAAAAAGCCTAAAACCACTTTGACGGTTCCAAGCCATCCTCCGGATTTGGGCAGCGATCCAAGCCATCCTGGGAATAAAGCAAATAGTGCAAATGGCAAAGCGAGCCCCAAGCCAAAGCCACCCATCCCAAAACTGAGTTGAATGGCTCCTCCATGATTTGACAAAGCCCCTGCCAACAGAGAACCCAGAATCGGTCCTGTACAGGAGAAAGAAACAATGGCGAGTGTCAGTGCCATGAAAAATATACCCGCAATACTGCTTCCCCCGGATTTACTGCCAACTGAATTTGCCACGCTGCCGGGTAGCGTTATTTCAAAATATCCGAAAAATGAAATGGCAAAAACGACAAAAATCACAAAGAAGAGCAGATTCAGCCAGACATTCGTGGAAATATTGTTTAATATTTCCGGATCGGTATGATCCAGCAGATGAAAAGGCAGACTGAGCAAAACATATATCAGGAAAATAAAAAATCCATATAAAAATGCGTGTGCCTTTCCTCCTTTGCTTTTTGTAAAAAATGAAACCGTCAGCGGAATAAGCGGAAACACGCAGGGAGTCAGCAGGGCGATAAATCCTCCCAGTAATCCCAGTAAAAAAATACTGGCCAATCCTTTTCCTGCAGTTCCTGTATCTCCGCAAGGGCTGGCCGGATGTTTCAGATCAATGCTGCTTATACGTATACGGGAGGTTTTGTTTACCCCTCCTTCCAATATAATATTGAAAGCATAACTACCGGAATAAAACGAATCTGCCTTCCCGTAGAAATAATTTATCGTTCCGAATACACGACCGGGCACGACGCCTTTTATCAGAATAGGTACTGAAAGTTTTACATTTCCCGGATACAAATTGAAAGAAGCGTTATCAAACAGAGAAATAGACCGCTTCTCTGATTTTCCCTCTGCAGTAAAAGCTGATTTGACGGAAAAAGAACTATCGGCGAAATACAGTTCCATTGAAGGAGTACCGCTCAGATCCTGATTTGGTGCATATAAATCCCAACCGGATTTCACATTTGCGTTAAAAATTAACTGATATTCTCCTGTGGAAGATTTTGATGAACCGGCTTCCCATGAGATCGCCGTGCTATCCTGGCTATTACCTTTAAATAATAAGAAACAAAAAAGGAAAAATAAGAAGCCGGATCTCTTATACATAGGCCGACGAAGGTACTAATGAATTGCCATCGCCGTTTGTCGCGCAGATGACTGATAATTTACGCTGCTCAATATTTGTTGAAACAATTTTCGTCCATCGGTATTACCCAGACTTTCAGAAACTGCCCGTTCGGGGTGTGGCATCAGGCCGATTACGTTACGATTCTTATTACAAATGCCCACGATATGCCGTGTTGATCCATTGGGATTAGACTCAGCCGTTATATTTCCTTGTTCATCACAGTATTTCCAGAGAATCTGTCCGCCGGATTCCATTTCGTCCAATAATTTATCATCTGCATAATATCTTCCTTCACCGTGGGCAATCGGAATTTTCAAAACCTGTCCGTTCTCTCCTTTCATATAAATATTCTTTCCGATAAACTGCCGGTTGGCATTTCTTAGCAAAACACCGGGTAGCAAATGTGATTCGCATAATATCTGGAATCCATTACAAACACCTAGAACCTTTCCACCTTTTTCAGCAAACCGGATGAGTGGTTGCATCAATGGACTAAACCTCGCGATGGCACCACAGCGGAGATAGTCCCCATAGGAAAACCCGCCAGGTAAGACGATACAATCCTCAGTGGAAAACATATCCAGGTTCGTATCTTTATGCCATAACATGATCACTTCATACCCCAGTTCGTCCTGAAGTGCAAACTGCATATCCCTGTCACAATTAGATCCCGGAAATACTATTACGCCAAATTTCATTGTGTTCGGTTTTACGTTGCAAAGTTAATTCAATTCATTTTAATAGGGGACCGTGACCGACCTGAAAACAGTTGACGGCAAAAATGCTAAATAAAATAATTCACTACAATCGCCACGCTAAAAGAAACCCAATGCAGCACATTAACCAGAACTTTGTTAACGGGGTAGAAATAGGCTGCCGAATGAAAAACAGCAAAAGGCATTATCGTAACAATCCAGTTTTCATAGGTCCCCGCTTTATTAATAATTATCACGAATACGGCCGCAACCAGAAAGCCAAGCAGCAGACTCCAGCTTTTTCGTACATGAATCAGCATTTTATTCAGATTATTCTGTACATATATTCCACCGATAATAAAAGGAATGACCAGCAGGCTGATGGCTGCGATGATCCAGACAGATGCGGGGATGGGCGGAAAAGTGAAACTGATATGTGGCACCAGGTTTCTCCAGTTGAGCTGATGGGTAAAATATAGAAAAAGGGTCAGGAAATAATAAGGAGAAGTAAATCCGATAAAGCCAACAAACCACTCCTGCACCCTGAAGGGCCGCATGATGAGAAGCGCAAAAAAGAGCAATATCAGGAATGCCATGGCGGGCACATAAAGCAGGGTGGCAAATCCCAGGAAAAGACCAATATTGAATATCGCCGTCACCGGTGACGGACTATTATATAAAGCGACCATCCGGTACCAGCACCAGATCATGAAAGTGTTGATCAGCAGCGGAGCAGAAAAATGGCCCCAGTCCGGCAGCAGGGAGGTTATCAGAATATAACACATCGCCGGCAGGTAGTTTGCGCGGGGTAACATTTTATGATAGTTGCAAATACTATTGAGGAGGGTGGCCTGCGAAAACAAAATAACAAAGCTCAGCACGGCAAAAGGTTCTGCCCGATGACCAAAAAGGGAATTCAGTCCCGTTAAAATAAACCGGTACAGATAGTTGTCTTCGGCATGTAATACGGGTTGGAATGGGTGCAGGAAAAGGGGAAACTTAAGAAACAAAGCATATATGAAAAGAATCAAAGCATTGGTAGATGCTTTTTGTTTGAAGACACCGATCACGTGCAGGGTTGTTTTAAAAATCTATTTTCGCGAAGCAAAGATAATTCTTGAACTGGCAAGGTATTATAATTTGATTACTGGCAACCTGTTTTCCAATTCTCGGCATAAATGTATAACCCTTATCCAGATTATGAAATGTGGGCAGCCGGGTTATTTTTCCATCGGGTGAAATACTCTGATCCATCAGCAACAGGGTTCTCCTTTCAAATTGATTGTACAGAAAATGCAGTTCTCCTCCTGTATTTACG
>DASXKM010000376.1:0-6303 GCA_036496825.1 Puia sp.
CCCGGCGACGGTTTGTAGTAAGGCACGTTCCATTTCCCGCCCGGTGACATCTTTATGATGCAGTATCCTGAATTCCGAATGACCGCCTTCTCGTCCCCTTTTATATTCACCTTCTGAGTCTTTATCAAATTGCGTACCCCAGTCAATCATTTCCTGAATACGTAAGGGGCCTTCTTTTACAACAATCTCAACAGTCTTCGGATTACAAAGTCCGTCACCGGCAATCAGCGTGTCCTCGATATGCTTTTCGTAACTGTCATTCTCAAAATCAGTAACCCCGGCAATACCGCCCTGCGCATATTTTGTATTGGTTTCGTCGGCAATGGTCTTGGTAATCACCAGCACCTGCTTATCAGGACATGCTTTCGCTACTTTCAGTGCATAGGTTAGCCCGGCAATACCAGATCCGACCACAAGAAAATCCGTTTTTCTAAGCATTGCTGTTGGACTAATAAACGATGGTGTATTCGAATTTTTCAGGATGGTCGAAAACCTCGATCAGGTTATATTGAATCACTATTTTTTTTCTGTCGGGGAAAAGTTTAGCCAGTTCGTTGTCTACTTTTTTAACAGGCCTGGGGATGCTGATGGTTAATGTATAAGGAATGGAAATACCCATGCTGCCGGCGTCTTTCATTTGAGCGAACTGGGGACTTGCCTGCAACGCCTTCCATTTTTCCTGATTTAATTTCCTGGACATAAGTCCGTCATGACTTTCAAAATCATAAATGGCATTGAACTGATTCATATCCGGCATTCCCTGGTCATTCCCCGCTACGGCTGTATCCGGTTTGCCGGCTATTCCCTTGAACAGCTGGTTAAAACCAAGCGTCTGGTTATTCATGGAATTGTAAAGTTTCTGCAGGTCAGACTGACTCTTAAACGGGATGACAATATCACTTTTAAATACTTTATCCGTGATATTGAGTTTCAGATGAACATAACCGTCCTTTATCAGCGCTTTGTTTTCTGCCGTAATATTTTTCGCCGTATCCAACAGGGTTCTCATCATCACCGTCGTATCAATTTCTTTTTGTGGTAACTGTTTGTCGATTTCATCCTTGCCCAGGTAAGTCTGCATAGCCTGGAGAAGCTGACTCATATCAGTATGCACGGAATATACGCCTGAACCATCTGCTTTCACATCAACATCCTCATTAATTTCAAAGCATCCCGACAGCAAAAACAGTCCGGCAATAGCAAAAAAGAATTTCAAACTTTTCATAAAATTAATTATGAGGCAAGGTACATGTTTAGACGAATTCCAGTTGATATAACACGCTAAAACTTTGTGAATCGCCGGGTTCCAGTATGATCAGGCCCAATCCATTATTATATGAGTCGGGTGCTGAACTCAGATTTTCAATGGCGATGCTCTTGCGGTCAGGCGGTGTATATATCTGAAGAAAAGGATAATGATGGTCGGGAAAAAAACTTATGCGAAGGCCGTTGGCAGGATTTTCCAATGTAGCAGCAGGTATACCGGAATCGGATTCCAATAAAAAACAATTATCAAAAAATTCGCCGGCAATTAATTTGGGAGAATAAAATTCGGGTGCCTCAACCATGTACCCAAGGGGAATCAGTTTTTCATTAAACGCAAGTTTTTCCCTGGAATGATAGGATAACAACCAGTCGTTCACTTCTCCTTCCAGACTAAAATACGGGTGCCACCCATCGGCCATTGGTATACGCTGCGGTGAAAGGTTTTTAACCATGGTGTCCAGATAAAGATGCCCACCGGCTTTTAATGTATATTTGACATTTATTAAATATTCAAAGGGATAGGCCGGATCCTCTTTTTGATAATGGTATTCGAGACGGATGAATGCTTCATTTTCGCCCCTGAATTTTTCTGTTACGGTAAAAGGTTTGTCGGCCAGGAGCCCGTGTATTGCAGATCCGTCACTAAATTTATTTTGAAATTCATAACTGATATTTTCAAATTTATATTTACCTTCTGAAATACGGCAAACGAAGGGAGAAAGCTTGGCACTTTTAAAAGAGGCTGCATTTTCTTTCTGATCAGCCAGATTTTTGTAACTATTGATGACCTGGATTCTCCGGTTACCCAACGGTATAGAAAATTCATGCAGAAGCGCACCCGAATCCGGAAGTATCCTGACCTGGATGCCGGTGCTGAAATCGGTGATCTGTAAAGAATCCAGATCCTCATCCCTTTCTCGCGTAATATTGAATGACATTCAGTGCTTTTAATTTTTTGAAGAATGGAAATGGATATCCGCAGGCAATTTCAACAATATTTCGGAAATGAATACCAAATCACTGCGGCACCCGGCCGGGTGAACCTGATCGGTGAACATACTGACTACAATCAGGGGTTTGTTCTGCCGGCAGCCATCGATAAAAATATCTGGCTGGCCATGGCTCCCAATGATAAAAATCGTCTTACGGTCAGAGCTTTGGAATATCAGGAAGATTATTCCTTTTCCCTGGATGACATGCATCCGGTAAAAGGATGGCCGACTTATTTGTTGGGTATGATTCATATGATCATGCCCGAAAAACATCTTCCCAAAGGCATAGACGTGGTGGTAACGGGCAATGTGCCCGTAGGAGCCGGCATGAGTTCCTCCGCAGCACTTTGTTCGGCTTTCGGGCTGGCACTCAACGAATACTTTCATCTGGGTTTATCCAGAATGGACCTTGCGCTCGCCGGACAGAAAACCGAGCATCAGTTCGCAAATCTTCAGTGCGGTATCATGGATCAGTTTGCGAGCCTCCACGGGAAAGCCGGTCATCTGATGAAACTCGATTGCAGGAGTCTGGACTATGAGTATATACCTTTTGATTTCCCCGATATCCGTATTATTCTGGTGAATTCGATGGTCAGTCATTCTCTGGCCTCATCGGAATACAATTTGCGGCGGGATCAATGCAATACCGGCGTAAAAATTCTCCGGAAGTATGATTCGGATATTCATTCACTCAGGGATGTCGGATCTGCTTTGTTGGAAGCCCATCGTGCCGAGCTCGATGATACCGTCTACAAAAGGTGCCGCTTTATTATTGGAGAAAACAAAAGGCTGTTGAAGGGTTGTGATTATTTAAAACAACATAATCTGGATGATTTCGGAAAACTGATGTACGCCTCCCACGAAGGATTAAGCAGGGATTATGATGTCAGCTGTCCTGAATCTGATTTTCTGGTTAGTACGATAAAACAATTAAAAGGGGTAAAGGGAGCCAGACAGATGGGCGGGGGTTTTGGCGGATGTATTATCACCCTGGTGGAAAAAGATTTCGCGGAGGGCTTTATAGCTGAAATTCAGAAAGCCTATCAAGAAAAATACGGCAGAATTCCGGATTGTTATTCCACGATTATTTCCGAAGGCGCGCACGTTGTAGTGTGGTGAATGTGGAAGGGTAATAATGTAATAATTCAAAATTGAATTTGCAAATGACAGTGTGACAATGTGAGATTTTTATTCTGTTAGTCATTCATATTTCACTTTCATTCGGTAAAGCGCAGAGCTTTGTTTGCCCTTTGCGTAATTTTTTTAATTTTAAAAATGTCACTTGTTTCTGAACCGGAGAAGTTCATCAGTTTATGGGAGGACACATTTTCAAATTGTCATTTGCAAATGCAATTTTGAATGATTACCCTTCCACACTCACCACACTACGATAGTCCGGTTCAATCCAGGCGTCGCTTTCTTTCAGAAGATTAATGAGTTCAGATACAGCCGTCTCGCTATTTACATTTCTTTTCATTACTTCCTTTCCTTTATATAAGGTGATCTTTCCGGGGCCACTGCCTACATAACCGAAGTCCGCATCAGCCATCTCTCCCGGACCATTCACGATACAACCCATGATCGCAATTTTCAATCCCTTTAGATGACTGGTTACCGAGCGAATTCTTGAAGTTGTTTCCTGAAGGTCAAACAAAGTCCGGCCGCAGGAAGGACAGGAAATATATTCTGTTTTTGAGATTCTTGTTCTGGCTGCCTGCAAAATAGAGAATGCAGTATTATTTAAAAACTGGTGATTGTTTTCCGCAACCAGATAAGTTCTGCCGGTAACCTGGTCATTCATTATCTTTTTAGAATCATTGATCAACCAGAGCCCGTCACCCATACCATCGGCGAGCAGAGCTCCCGATTCCACAGCAAAATGAATGAGCTGCCGGTCGATCGTGCTTTCTGTGCATTCTACCGCCAGAATTACAGGTATTTCCAACCTGCGGGTCATCATCTCAATCATGAAACGCCTGGTATCCAATACAGGATTTTCATTGTCGGAATAAAGACAAATTACCAATCCGGGCACTCGTTCAAATGATTTAATCAATTCATCGTTTATAGCCTGGTTCGCGTTCAGCGATAGAAAATTCATGGTTGGTGACAGGCGGGAACTTTCTCCCGGTTGAATTCCTTTTAACAGGGGGAAATATTTTTCCTCACCCGCGATCGTATTTTTCTTTGTTAGAAGTTTCCAGCTTTCATAATCACAAATAACACGGCAGGTTCCCGGCAGATCAAAGTCTGGTATTTTATCCCCGGTGTAAATAAAATCTGCTGCCGCATCACCAATATTCCATTTGTCTGTAAGCTCGTCGTACTGATAACCGATGCGTTGCAGCGACTCATGGCTGACAGCCTCATCATTCATAAAATCAGCTACTACCACGGGCGGATGTGCTCCTCCAATATTCTGGATCGCATGGGTCTTTCTTCTTTTATATTCGAATGGGGAATAAGGTAAATGTACTACCGGCGGAATATTCGCTCCCCGGTTTTTGGAATGATATCGTGCCACGATATCCTGGCAAACAGGAATTTCAAATTCAGGATCTTCGGTTAATGATACCCTTATGGTATCTCCGATTCCGTCTTCCAGCAATGTGCCAATGCCGATGGCAGATTTTATTCTTCCATCCTCACCATCGCCGGCTTCTGTTACCCCGATATGCAAAGGATAGATCAGATTGAATTCATCGTGCATGGTTTTTACCAGTAGCCTGTATGCTTCCACCATCACCAGGGGATTGCTGGATTTCATACTTAAAACAATCTGATGATAGTTTTCAGTTCTCGCAATGCGGAGAAATTCCATAGCACTCTCCACCATTCCCATTGGGCTGTCACCATAACGGCTCATTATACGGTCGCTCAATGACCCGTGATTGGTGCCAATGCGCATGGCTGTGCCATACTCTTTACATATTTTAATCAGGGGAAGAAAACGGTCCTGAATTCTTTCAATTTCTTCCAGGTAATCGGAATCGCTATACTCTATAAATTCGAATTTCTTTTTGTCGGCATAATTTCCGGGATTGATTCTCACCTTTTCAACGATGCGTGCGGCAATTTCGGCGGCATTGGGCGTGAAATGAATGTCTGCAACGATCGGTGTTTTATAACCTCTTTTCCGGATTTCATTTTTGATTTGTAAGAGGTTTTCGGCTTCTGTTTTGCTGGGAGCCGTGATTCGGATCAGCTCCGCGCCGGCTTCAATACATCGGATCGACTGTTCCACGGTTTTGGCCGTGTCCATGGTGTCGAACGTAGTCATGGTCTGCACACGGATCGGGGCATGACCTCCCAGGATAAGATCCCCCACAGTTACAGGAACCGTATCCAGTCTTTTATATGACGACAGTGAATCCGTGTACAGCTGCATTTAACTAGTTGATAAATGAACATATAAAAATATTAAAGGTTTTGCACTTCCAGTCTTCCAGTCTTCCAGACCTGTAATGTTACCAGTCCTTCTCCGGCTGACTCAGTGAATGGGATTTATTCTGGTTCATTTTATCCTGAACATCCTTTTCCCTTTGTTCCAGGGATTTGAGGTATTGTTCCACCTGTTGTTTGGTCAGTTTACTTTGTTGTTGTTTGGGTGTTTTATCCTGCTGGTTCTGATCCTGATTTTTCTTTTTGTCATCATTCTTCTTTTCTTTCTGATCCTTTTTATTCTGTTGCTCCTGCTGATCCTGTTTCTTTTTTTCAAGCAATGCTTTAACCAGATTTTCCCTGGCTTCCATGTCATCGGGATTCAGGCGCAGCGCATTTTTCCAGGCATCGATACTCTCATCCAGTTTCTTTTGGCGAATCATGGCCACCCCTTTATTGTAATAGGCGCCCTGCCTGGTATTCTGATCCGCTTTGGATTGTAATACATCATCATAGGAGGTAACCGCCTTTTCATAATCATTCTTTCGATACTGTGCATCCCCCTGGTTAAAATGGGCATCAGGATTGCCGGGTGATTTTTTTAAAGCCTTATCATAATTGGCAAGTGACTGATCATAGTCCTGCTTATTATAAAAGTGGTTCC
>DASXKM010000377.1:0-3412 GCA_036496825.1 Puia sp.
CTGGTTTATCAGGCTCCCGGCAGTAATGCCCTGGCGACTGCCGAAGGCGTCTATGCAGCCATGAATGAACTGAAAAAATCATTCCCTCCTGACATAGACTATGTTGTTCCATTTGAATCTATCTCTGTCGTTCAGGTTTCCATACACGAAGTTGTGCAGACCCTGCTTGAAGCATTGGGTCTGGTTGTACTGGTCGTTTTCCTTTTTCTCCAGAGTTGGCGGGCAACATTAATTCCTGTGCTGGCTATTCCCGTTTCCATCATCGGAACTTTTATATTTTTTATCCCGCTTGGTTTTACTATTAATACACTGACGCTGTTTGGATTTGTACTGGCAATCGGCATCGTGGTGGATGATGCGATCGTGGTCGTGGAGGCCGTGCAACATTATATTGATGTTGACAAACTTACACCGAGGGAAGCCACAGAAAGAGCGATGCATGATATTTCGGGACCTGTTGTAGCGATCGCGCTAATCCTGGCCGCTGTATTTGTGCCCGTTGGATTCATCCCCGGAATCGTTGGAAGATTGTATCAGCAATTTGCCATTACAATTGCCATTTCCGTTTTGATATCTGCTTTCATTGCATTGTCACTTACACCTGCACTTTGCACGATGTTGTTAAGGCCTATGCATATGAATGAATCTTCCAAGGGATTGAATAAATTTTTCTACCATTTTAATAATTGGTTCGGACGTGTTACCAATCGATATAGCAGTGGTGTGAACACATGGATCAAAAGGTCCCGATATGTGATCGTATTGCTGGCTTGTATCTGCGTCGGTGTGTTTTTATTGTTCCGTTCCAAACCAACTGGATTCATACCGCAGGAAGATGAAGGCAGACTATATATAACATACGAATTGCCGGAGGCATCATCCACTACGCGAAGTATTGCCACGCTGAATAAAATGATGAAAATTATTTCTGAAACAAAAGGTATCAGGCATTATGCGGCCCTCGGTGGACTAAACGCTATTACATTTGCAACAAAAGCAAACAGCGGAACTATTTTTACTTCCCTGAATCCATGGGATGAAAGAAAAGACAAAGATTTGCAACTTAAAGGTATAACAGCAACGCTGCAGAAAAAATTCGCGGCTATAAAAGAAGCTAATATTATTGTCATAGCTCCGCCGGCTATACCGGGGTTGGGTCAGACGGGCGGATTTACTTTTGAATTTCAGCAAAAGGGAAGCACTGATGATATCAAAGCTTTTGAAAAAAATGTCTTTGCATTTGTTGCGGCCGTCAATAAAAGACCTGAGATCAGCAGGGCTTTCACATTTTTCAACGCCCGTACCCCAGCGTATGCGCTGAATGTGGACCGTGATAAATGTAAAAAACTGGGAGTTTCTCTGACTGACGTATACAATACGATTCAAACCTATATGGGTAGTACTTACGTAAACGACCTCACAGTATATGGAAGAAACTTTCGCGTGGTTGCCCAGGCAGACTCCAACTACCGCGGCAGCATCAGCAATCTGAATACATATTATGTAAAAAATACCGCCGGCACAATGGTACCTCTGAGCGCCGTCACATCATTTAAGGTAATAGAAAACGCAGCACTTATTTCGCATTTCAACCTTTTCAGATCTGCAGAAATCAACGGAGATGCAAAACCCGGATACAGTAGTGGTCAGGCCTTGAATGCATTAAAGGAAGTCGCCGATCAAACACTCCCTGCCGGTTACGGTTATGAATTTGCGGGCCTTAGCCGGGAGGAATTAAAAGCAGGAAGCAGCACCCTCCTTATTTTCGCATTATCAATTGTTTTTGTATTTCTTTTTCTTGCGGCACTTTATGAAAGCTGGGAAGTCCCTTTTTCCGTATTACTCGCCGTACCGGTAGGTATGCTCGGAGCAATTCTTACCTTAACCCTGATCCCTTCGCTGATAAATAACGTGTATGCTCAGATCGGGATGATTACGTTGATCGGACTTTCCGCAAAAAATGCTATTCTCATAGTGGAATTTGCCAAGGAGCGTGTCGACAGAGGCATTCCGGTTGTGGAAGCAACATTGGAGGCAGTAAAGCTTCGTCTGCGTCCTATCCTGATGACATCTATGGCCTTTATTCTGGGTGTATTGCCACTGGCGCTCGCGACTGGCGCGGCCAGTGTGGCAAGATCAACCATTGGTTGGACTGTACTGGGTGGAATGCTGGCTGCTACTTCACTGGCCATTTTTATCGTACCTGTTTTATTTGTAGTTATCACCAGACTTTCTTATGGAAAGAAAAAATTGAATGAGTTGAAAGAGCAGGTTCCTGGGTTAACTGAATAGACTTAATATTAAAAACCTAAAGCATAAAAGTTTTAATACAAAGGTCCTTCTCAAATTGGGAAGGACCTTTTATATATGTAAGATTGTTTAAAAAACTTCGTCGTCAATTCAAATTCGTTTTAAACGGACGTTGGCTTTCGGCTCTTAACTTATCTCAAAGTAATCGTCCTGTTAATATCGCCGACTTTTAAAGCGGCTGTATTGTCACAAGTACCATCACCAAAATCAATCGTTCCGCTGATACCCTGATTATAAACAAAAGCGACTACACCCTGGGTGATATTCAAACAGGTGAAATTTCTGACCAAAGGCGTGGTAACATTAAGAACCAGGCTGGAACCATCAGAAGATGAGAATGCACTATTACCGCTGATTGCATAAACATCGTCTGAGATATTAAACGGAGTGCTGGCACCGGCCGTTTGTGTGAATGTTTTGTTATGGCTATAATGAAAATTGGTTGCATCTGGACAGGTCAGAATGCCGTTTGTCACCAGCGTTGTAAAGCTGACACCGTTTTGAGTTGAATTATTTGAAATGGCATAAGTTCCCTGGATACCGTATCCGTTAACGGTATATTGGTTAAAGGAAACCGAAACTGTAGTGCCTGGCGTAAATAGCGGCCCGCTAAAAGTATAAATTACTTTGCCGGTCCGGAGAACACCATCAATACTGCTACATCCGGTTCCAAAATCAAGAGTCAATGTTTTTGGATAATGACCTGGAGTTGAATCACTGATTGTATAGTTCGCACAACTTAGATGTCCGGTTCCCGTGCCTTGGGTACCAGTAGATAAAGTCGTCGTCTTTCCACTTTGTAAAGAAACACCCATACTTCCGACATTGTCGGAATAGCCGACAAAAGCGTTATTAAGTACATCGTAGTAGGCATTTTCTGCGACTGTAGATGAATCCGAAAGCGTTGCCGCTTTTGAATCATTTGATGCCGTTACATTTGAAACATCAGATTTTTTACAGGATCCAAGGCTAAGGCTTATGATTGCAGCCATTGTAACCCATTTAGAAGTAGTTTTTAAAGGTCGGAAATTCATAGAATCTATTGTTTAGTTGATCCCCTCTAACGCTGGTCCTATCGTGTTATTTTATAAAGTCTTATTAA
>DASXKM010000378.1:0-6306 GCA_036496825.1 Puia sp.
AGAAGCGGTTGCCCATCCGGATGTGGATGTCGTTTGTATTTCCCTGCCTAATAATCTGCACGAAGCGGCTGTCATGTTGTGTTGTAAACATAAGAAAGCTGTCATCACTACAAAACCTCTGGGTCGAAATGCAATAGAAGCAAAAAGAATGTTGGAGGCGGTTGAAAAAGCCGGCATTTTTAATGGCTACCTGGAAGACCTGGTTTACACACCCAAATATTTAAAAGCGCTTGAAAGCGTAAAGGCAGGGGCATTGGGCAGGATTCTATGGTCTAAGTCAAGAGAAACACATCCCGGTCCCCATAGTGACTGGTTCTGGGATTTAGAGCAGGCAGGTGGCGGCTGCATTCTGGACCTTGGATGTCATTGTGTGGAAATAGGACGCGGTTTTATAGGCAAGGATATCAAACCCGTCGAAGTTATGTGTTGGGCGGATACACAAGTGAAGCCAATTGAAGCGGAAGATCACGCGATCGGTCTCGTGAAATACGAAAACGGGGCGATCGGTCAATTTGAAGTCAGTTGGACGTTTCGCGGAGGCCTTGATTTGCGCGATGAGGTTATGGGAACAGAAGGAACCATCTGGATCAATAATTTCTTAAGAACAGGCTTTGAAATGTTTACAACTGGTAAAGGAGGTGATTACCTGGCGGAAAAAGCTGAGTCCAATTCTGGCTGGCTGTTTCCTGTGGGAGATGAAATGAATGACCTGGGTTATAATCATATGTTTACTGATATGTTCAGCGCCATTGAGAAAGGCATTGAACCAAAGGAAACTTTTTATGATGGTTATGTCGTTAATTCAATACTTGACGCGGCATATAAATCTGCCAAAACAAAACTCTGGGAACCGGTTCTGCTTGATATATGGCGTGGTCAGACGGGACTGACGAAACCGAGCAATCTTGTTGAGTACGACAAGGACCATTATCTGATTAAAGAAGAAACAACCCATTATGGCGCGAAGAAGCTGATTATTAAAAATAAAAAAAGCGGGGTTATAAGCGAGAGAGTCCTTTAAGACAAGTCTGGAAGTCCGGAAGTCCGGAAGTCTGGAAGTACAGAACAATAATTTTAAATCTTCCAGACTTCCGGACTTCCAGACTGATTATGGGTTACCTAAAATATACACGTTGCCTTCTGTAATACCTTTCCACTGGTCGGTTCGAAACGGAACGGCAGGAAAACCTTCCCTGTTATATAAATTGGCGTCTCCGTTGTCATCTGCCCAGGCATAACGTACAGACAAGGGCGAGGTAACATTATCTGAAAAAACGATTACTTTATTATTTTCCAAAGATGCTTTTGCATAATGGAAATGATGATCTGAACCGGCGATTTCAAATCCTCGTAGATAACCATATTTATCTTTTACCATTAGTCCGCTTCCCGTGTGGGTAAAATTGATCAGCACTTTGTTTCCCTTCACAGACATGGCTTCATATACAGGACCGGAATATTCCATGGGTTTATCATAAATATTATTTAGTGCAATAGATGCCAGACGGAGACCAACGTCTTTTTTATTTTTCGGATGAATATCATTCGATTCACCAATGTCGTCGGTTACAGACATGCCGGTTGCCGGTAATTTCAATGTATATGTTTGCGCTTCGCGCAGTTCTGCCCAGCTACTTCCTTTTTCACTATTCCCATTAGCCGCATTGAAACTTGCCAGTTGTACAAAATAAAAAGGAAAATTGCCCTGCCCCCAGTGTTGCCTCCAGTCTCCAATCATTAGTGGGAAAGCCGTACGGTATTGATAGGCACGGTCCGCGTTGGCTTCTCCCTGATACCACAATACTCCCCGGATACCATATGGAATCAATGGGTTGATCATCGCATTAAATAACAGACCCGGATAATCATTCGGTCCAATACCTCCATTGCCGGCAATTTTTGCTACCCGGAAATGCCAGTCATTACCTAAAGGAATGATACCGGTTTCTGTTTTCAGATTTAATCTTGCCGAATCTTCGTAAAAACCACCGCCACCACCCGTATCCTCTACCCGGACAGCAATCAGATTCTTCCCTGGTTTGAATACAGCAGCCGGAACATGATAATTTCTTTTTTCTTCCCAGTTTTTTGTCGAGCCTACCCAAGAACCATTTACATACGTTTCGTCGTTGTCATCAATTCTGCCAAGTGAAAGGATTACCGGACTACCGACAACACTTGAATCAAGTTCAATTTCCTTTCTGTACCAAACGATGCCGTCCAGTCCCGATAGTCCCAATGCCTGGTTTTCCCAAATACAACAGACACTAATTGCCGGCCAGTCGCTGGCGTTATAAAACGGATTTTTCCATTCCTCTTCAGGAATCGTATCGTGTATGTTTTTCTCAATAGAACCGATCTGAGTCTCAAGTTTTCTTTGCCTTTCCTTTATCAACGGTCCGATATCTCTTTCCTTCATCGAATCGGCCATGGACTTAAACTCCGGACTGTTTTCAAACGCCCGGTGACTGGTCCAGGATTCTATCATGGTACCTCCCCAGGTTGAGTTGATCAGACCCACGGGCACGTGTAAACGTTTTGTTATTTCCCTGGCAAAAAAATAACCGACGGCGGTAAAATCACCCGCCGTTTTGGGTGAACACACGATCCATTTTGCGGGCAGAATGTCTTCTCCGGGTGTGCTACTGACGGTAAGTGGAATTTTAATTTGTCGGATTTCCGAAAACCCGGCCGTACTTATTTCGGTATCCGCATCTTTTGCAGATTTCAATTGGAATTCCATATTTGACTGACCGGAACAGAGCCAGACTTCTCCAACTAGTACATCGTAAATAATTACACCGGTATTGCCTTGTATACGCAATTCGAATGGACCGCCTGCAGGTTCCGGATCCAGATTTATTCGCCATTTTCCATTTTTATCAGCGACGGTTTTTTTTTGCTGCTGATTAAAATGCAGTATAATTTTTTCTTCGGGAGATGACCATCCCCAAATGGGGATTGAATGATTTCTTTGAATTACCATATGATCGCCAAATAATCCGGGTAATCTGATTTGGTCATAACCCGAGAGAACCGATAAACAACCGGTCACCATCAGCCATATTGTTTTCATATTTTTGAAAAATTGTAAGCAGGATCAATTCAATTTCAAATCTGAGATGATACCATCTATGCGAGCTTGCAGGAAAGAATCTGTTGAATCAAAAGCAGAGCGATTTTCCAATTTTGAATGGACGCTGAAATAAAATTTAATCTTGGGTTCAGTCCCCGAAGGCCGGGCAGAAATTTTTGAACCATCCTCCAATACGAACTGAAGCACATTGCTCGTTGGCAAATTGATATTCCAGGTCTCACCGGTTTTCATATTCCTGCCCATACTGGTTTGATAGTCCATCAGCTGAATTACATCAGAACCGTTAATATTCCGGGGTGGTTCGTTTCGGTAAACCGACATCATTTCAGCTATCTGTTTTTGACCATCCATTCCTTTTTTTGTGATTGAAATCAGGTATTCTTTATAAAATCCAAATTTCAAATACAGATCGATCAACTTATGATACAGTGTTTTTCCATTATTTTTTTCATAGGCGGCCATTTCACATAGTATTGCAACAGCGCTGACCGCATCTTTATCCCGCAGCTTATCTCCGATCATCAGCCCGTAACTTTCTTCCCCACCAATCACGTAATTTTCTGATTTTTCTTTTTCTTTGATCAGTTCAGCGATCCACTTGAATCCAGTCAGCACATTGTAACACTGTATATTTGACTGACGGGCGATTTCGTCAATCATGTCAGTTGTCACAATAGTTTTAATAACCATATCATTTGGCTGGGCGATATCTTTTTCTTTTCTTGCTTCAATCATATAATTAAAAGCTAATACTGCAGTCTGATTTCCGTTCATGAGTATCCATTCTCCTTTGTCGTTCTTGACACCTATTCCGACACGATCCGCATCGGGATCTGTTCCCAGCAAAATGTCAGCGTCAATCTCTCTTGCTTTTTTAAGTCCCAGACTCATCGTTTCTTTTTCCTCAGGATTCGGATACGCTACTGTTGGAAAATTGCCGTCGGGGGTTGCCTGTTCATCTACGACATGAACGTTGCTGAATCCAAACCTTTGTAATACTTCAGGGACCAGCTTAATCCCGGTACCATGAATCGGTGTATATACGATACAGAGATTATGTTGCCTTTCGATAATATCCGGATTAATTGACAGATTCTTCACCATACTTATATAGGCTTCATCCATTTCCTTTCCTATCATAGTAATATGTGATTCACCTCCAGTCCATTTTACCTCATTCACCGAAGCAATTTTCTCCACTTCCTGAATAACCAGGTGATCGTGTGGGGGAACCAGTTGTCCACCGTCGTTCCAGTAAGCTTTATATCCGTTGTATTCTTTTGGATTATGTGAGGCGGTGCATACAACACCACCCTGGCAACCCAGGTACCGTATGGTAAAACTGAGCTCGGGAGTGGGTCTGAGAGACTGGAAAAGAAAAACTTTTATGCCATTGGCGGCAAAAACTTTTGCTGCCGTTTCTGCAAAAAACCGGCTGTTGTTCCGGCTGTCATGTGCGATGGCAACTTTTATCTGATAGTTTGGGAAAGATTTTATCAGGTAATTGGAATAGCCCTGAGTGGCCATTCCAATAGTGTATTTATTGATGCGGTTGGTGCCGATCCCCATGATGCCACGGAGGCCTCCGGTTCCGAATTCCAGGTTCTGGTAAAATCCTTCCGTCAGTTCAGCCGGGTTTTCTTTTTGTAACCGGATGATTTCATTTTTAGTTTCCTGGTCATAATTCCCGGTTAACCAATTATTCACTTTTGCCATAATCACCGCATCCATAAAACTTGCTTTAAATTTGAACCTAAGATATTGATTTTTACATGAACCATATCCTCCTTTTCATTCACGCCCTGATAAAATTCCTGTTGTTTGGTTGAATCTTTTTCCTTCGATTTCAGAGTGAGAAACTTAATGGGGCGACCGCTGCTCATTATTTGTCTGCTAACTTCTTCGATTACCGGTACAGCGCAGGATATTTTTCTGCCGCCCAGTTCTGTATACCAACCCGATCGGTTAAAAACAATTGTAATAACCGAAGTGGCAACAGGTGTCGCTATTTCAGCCGGGCTATATTTTTTATGGTACCGGAAGCATCCCAGAAGTCATTTTCATTTCTTCAATGATAATGGAGAATGGCTTCAGATGGATAAGATCGGGCATGCAACCACTGCGTATAATATTGGAGCGATTCAATACGATCTGATGAGATGGTGCGGCGTAGATAATAACACGTCCATTGCAGTGGGAGGATTAACAGCATTAGGGTATATGTCGATCATCGAAATATTCGATGGGTTTTCTTCCAAATGGGGATTTTCCGGTGGCGACATGATAGCCAATATTTTTGGCGCGGCATTATTTGCAGCGCAGCAAAAAGGCTGGAACCAGCAACGAATTTCAATGAAATGGTCCTTTCATATGTCGCCATATGCCAAATATTACCCAGCTGAACTGGGAACAAGTTTTTTGTCCCGTATGTTAAAAGATTACAATGGGAAGACTTACTGGCTATCGTTTAATTTGGCACCCTTTTTACCTACGAATAGTGGGTTTCCGTATTGGCTGAATCTCAGTGCAGGTTATGGCGCCGAAGGTATGATTGGTGCCAGATCCAATCCGACGATGGTTAATGGTAAAAATATTCCTGAATTTCCGAGGTACCGGAAGTTTTATTTCGCTCCAGATGCAAATCTTTATAGTATTCCAACGAATTCGTCTTTTTACAATACCGCGGCATACCTTACCAGGTTTTCAAAGATACCTGCTCCTGCACTGGAATGGAGCAAGTTGAAGGGGCTGAGATTTTCCCCTCTGTACTACTAGTACCAGTGGGCTAATGGATATGATTTCAGACGTTTAAATCTGTAATAGATCATTTTATGATTTTAGAGAAATCAGGTATTCCAAAGTGGGTGTCGCCGACTGATTTTTCGTAGTTCAAATGTATTTTTGCACGTTAAAGCTTAAGCTGTAGGCTAAAACTGGGTCTGAAACGATAAATTTTATACTTTTGGGTAACCGGAAGGGACCCTGCCCTATTTATGCCTAAACCATGAGCAGCTATTTATTGCTTCGTAATAACAAGGAATCTGGTCCATTTACTTTGGACGAGGTTAAAGGTATGTCCCTCAAAATGTACGATCTGATATGGATAGTTGGAAAAAGCGCTGCATGGAGATATCCTGGTGAAATTCCGGAATTAAAGTCTTTTGCGCCGACAGTTCCCGAAGGGGAGGCAGATTTGTTTCGTAAAAGAT
>DASXKM010000379.1:0-3699 GCA_036496825.1 Puia sp.
ATGAATTTAATTCTGGCCAGTCAATACAGCCTCGATCTTACTGTGGGTGGCGAAAATGATATTGTCCCTTTGAGCAGATGGTTATCTGGCCATCCGGACCAGTCATTTATTTTACGGGATGCCGGTCATGCAGATCCCAAACTGCTTCCATCAAAAACCTGGGAATCGAATATTCGTGAACTGGCAAAGAATCAAAATCTCACCTGTAAATTGTCAGGCTTATTTATAGAGGGCCACTGGAAAACCTGGAAACCCGTCGATTATTATCCTTTCCTGGATATTCTTTTCGACTCATTTGGCACAAACAGACTTTTATTTGCGAGTGACTGGCCGTTTCTATTGCTGGCAGGCATCTATGTACAGTGGAAAAGCCTGGTCGAAAAATTCATGGAAAAATACCTTCCGGAAGACAGGGAAAAAATATTTGGTGAAAATGCCCGGCGGCTCTACCGCATCTGAAATATTATTCTGTTAACTTGAACCAATGAAGACAAGATTGCTTCCCTTCCGCATATGCTTACTGATCTGTTTATATTTTCAAATGGCGTCGGCCCAGATGTCTTCCGCGGTCAATCCCTGGGTGATCAGCGCAGTTCCGGATCCGGCTCATTATTACGGTGTGACCGTTGCAAACGGCATGATTGGAATTGTTTCCTCTCCACAACCCTTTCAGGTGAAAGATGTGGTGCTTGCAGGAGCTTATGATTTGTATGGTCGTGGCCGTGTAAGCAATTTCCTGAAAAGTTTCAATCTGCTCAATATGCATTTCAATGTGGACGGGACAGAGACGAATGCTAAAAATATTTCTTCCTTGAAACAATCGCTGGACATGCAACGTGCAAGTTTCACCACTTCATTCGACATCCAGGATAAAGCGTCGGTAACCTATACTTACTATGCTCTCCGGCAGTTGCCGTTTACCGTTTTGATGGATATCACGGTGGTTGCAAAAAAAGATATTGAAATCGAGCCGGCCAGTGTGATGGAAGCGCCGGATGCGTTGCGTGATGTGCAGAATTATTACAATGAAATTGACAGACCCCATGTAGTGATTTCATTGTTAACCTCAACGGCGAAATCCCCGACGGGTAAATTGCTGATGTGCGCTTCGAATACTTTTATTTTCAATGAACCCCATGGTCAGGAACCGCGTCTGATACATGAGATGTGGGACAACAATATGCACCTGCTGAAATTCAAACGAAAACTCAAAGCAGGTGAAACCTACCGGTTTTCCATCGCCGGTTCGTCGATCACATCAGCACATGATGAAGATCCTTTGAATGAGGCCGAACGACTGACCATCTTTGCCAAATTGCAGGGTACAGAGCGGCTGATTGCATTTCACGAAAAAGCATGGAATGATATCTGGAAAACTGATATACAGATTACTGGCGACGAGCAAACGCAACAGGATATTCATAGCATGCTCTATCATTTGTATTCGTTTACGAGAGAAGGGACTTCTTTCAGTCTGTCTCCTATGGGATTAAGCGGATTAGGATATAATGGACATATATTCTGGGATGCCGATTTGTGGATGTTTCCAGCCCTTCTGGTATTACATCCCGGGATGGCAAAGTCCATGATCGAATATCGATATGAACGTCTGGATGCGGCAAGAAAAAATGCATTCTCGCATGGATATAAGGGTGCCATGTTCCCCTGGGAATCGGCTGCCAGTGGTGTTGAAGAAACTCCGGTATGGGCTTTGAGTGGACCTTTCGAACATCATATTACCGCCTGCGTAGGTTTGGCCGCCTGGAATTATTACTGTGTAACACAGGATAAAATCTGGCTACGTGAAAAGGGCTGGCCCCTATTATCTGCAACGGCCGATTTCTGGGCATCGCGTGTCGAAAGAAACGGGCCGGGACATTATGATATCCGGAATGTGGTCGCAGCAGACGAATGGGCAGAGAATGTCGACAATGATGCTTTTACAAATGGAGCGGCAAAGGTCTTACTGCAGCATGCCACTGAAGCCGCCGGAATTTTGGGAATAAAGGCAGATCCGGACTGGATGGTCGTTTCGGAAAATATTCCGATTCTTCAACTCAACGGTATTACAAGGGAACATGCGGGCTATCATGGAGAAGGTATAAAACAGGGGGATGTAAACCTGCTGGCATATCCTTTGAAACTTATTACCGACTCCTTGCAGGTAAAAAAGGACCTCCTGTATTACCAGTCACGTGTTCCAAATCAGGGCACACCCGCAATGACACAGGCCATTTTTGCTTTGTTGTATGCAAGGCTCGGGCAGGGTGATACTGCGTATCACTTTTTCAAAGATGCTTATGTTCCCAATTTAAATCCACCTTTTCGTGTCATTGCGGAAACCAAAGGAGGTACGAATCCGTACTTTGCTACAGGAGCGGGTGGTATTTTACAGGCCGTCCTGATGGGATTCGGCGGTTTGGATATTACGTCATCCGGTCTTGTTCAAATCCCATCCAAACTTCCGTCTGGCTGGAAAAAGTTAACAATAACGGGAGTCGGACCGGATAAGAAAAATTACAGCGTTCAATAAAAAATAGTATTTTAGCGCCCACTGTGAAGAGAATTGCTGCCATACTTCTTCTGATTTTGCTCCTTTTCAACTGGGTTGGATACGAGTTTTACACTGCCCTTCTGCAAAACCGTGCTGATAAAACCATGGTTGCCAATCTGGATCAGAACAATTATACGGACACAGATCTGATATCAATAAAAGTTCCTGCCGCCCATCTTTCTTCCTATGTCAATTCGAAGGAATTTCAACGGGTTGATGGCAAAATCGAGATCGAAGGTGTACAATATAATTATGTAAAACGCCGGTTTAGTGAAGACACCCTGGAACTTCTGTGTATTCCCAATAAAACGGCCACCAGTATTCAGACAGCCAGGAATGAATTTTTTAAATTGGTGAATGACTTACAGCATCCTGGTCAGTCAAAAAAATCAGAACAGCACAATTCGTCTTTTAAAGGTTTTAGTGCCGAATATTTTTCAAACTCTCAATCATTTGCTATCCCGGATCTGACGCTTGTCAGGCAGAAAGCAACCGATCATTACTTACTACAGATTCCGTCTGTATACCTGACACGTGCAGGTCAGCCGCCAGACTTCGCTTAAAGCGTAAAATTTAAGACGCTTTTTTCCGCGATCGCGGGATATTCCTTTTTTCAACAAGACCATTATTATGAGACATGTTTTAGCCGCTTTTGCGCTATGCGCAATAGCAGTAACCGGATGTAACCGTAAATCGGACTATGACGCTATTTTCAAGAATCCAATACTGTATAGTAAAACTGTTTATCAGTTAAACACGGTCGTGATGGGAAATAATTTTAGTCCCATCGTGGCTTCGCGCAATTACACTTATGCTAATGTAGCAGCCTATCAGGTAGTCGCGGGTGGTTATCCGGATCAATATGAATCCCTGTCAGGACAATTGCGAGGTCTGACTCCCACGTCCGCGCCGGATAAAAACAAGCCAGTTGATGTGGAATTTGCCGCCCTCCTGGCGTTTTGCAAACTGGGAGAAGCTGTGACTTTTCCTGCTGGCAGCATGATGGATTATGTTGACAGCCTGAAAAAGCTGGCGGAGGATCATGGAATGCCGGAAGATATTTTAAATAACTCGGTTGCTTATGCTGATACGGTTGGCTCAGTTGTAATGGCCTGGAGCAAGGGCGATAATTACCTCCAAACCCG
>DASXKM010000380.1:0-1632 GCA_036496825.1 Puia sp.
AATATTTTTACTTCCACCAAACTGCTGGCTTTATTCGGACTCATTGTTGCAGGATTTATCGCATTCCATCCTGAAGTATGGCATGCGAACTGGTCTGCTGCCTGGGTAGCCACCAAGTCAAGCCTCAAAGATGTATGTAATCCTTCGCTAGGGTTTAATATTCATTCTATCGGAGGTGCCGCTTTATTTGGCGGTATGGCGGCAGCGATGGTCGGATCTGTTTTCAGTAGTGATGCATGGAATAATGTGACATTCATAGCCGGAGAAATAAAAAACCCGCAAAAAAATATCGGCTTATCTCTTTTCCTGGGAACACTGATTGTAACCGTTATTTATGTCTGCGCCAACCTTATGTATATTGCTGTTTTACCATTGGACCAGATTGCACATGCAGAGAAGGATCGGATTGCCGTCGCTGCTTCGCAGGTTATTTTCGGTAATTCCGGAACATATATCATCGCTTTACTGATCATGATATCTACGTTTGGTTGCAATAATGGATTGATACTTGCCGGTGCACGGGTTTATTATACAATGGCAAAAGATAAATTATTTTTCAGACAGGCCGGCAAGCTGAATAAAAATTCTGTGCCGCAATGGGCGCTCTGGGCTCAGTTTGTGGTCGCGTCGGTTTTGTGCCTGAGTGGGAAATACGGGGACTTACTGGACATGATTTCATTTGTGGTCGTGATTTTTTATGTACTCACCATATTGGGTATTTTTATATTGAGAAAAAAGAGGCCGGATCATCCAAGACCCTATAAAGCATTTGGGTATCCCGTTTTACCCATACTGTATATCCTGATGGGGAGCAGCTTTTGTATTCTGCTCATAATATATAAACCTGAATTTACATGGCCCGGACTCATCATTGCCCTGCTGGGCATTCCGTTATATTTTATTGCAAATTCCGGTAACAGGAAAAACCAGGCAGCCTGATATGACAGCTATAAAAGACTATAAGGAGTTATTTAAAACCTTTTCTTCAATCAAAATCGGCGTGATCGGCGATATGATGCTCGATACTTACTGGTGGGGAAATGTTGAAAGGATTTCCCCGGAAGCACCTGTTCCGGTAGTAACGGTGGACCGGAAAGAGTATCGCATCGGTGGCGCCGGTAACGTAGCTCTGAATCTGGCTTCCCTGGGCACACCTGTTTCTGTTTTTTCTGTATTGGGCAAAGATGATGATGGACAGATATTGTCGGCACTTATGAACGAAAAGAGGATTGATACGGGTTATTTGTTGAATTCAGACAGCCGGATCACTACAAACAAAATGCGTGTCATAAGCCGTAATCAGCAGATGATGCGGTTGGATTCTGAAACTGTTCTGCCGTTGACGGCAGCACAGGAAGAAAAACTCATCGCTGCTGTAGCGAGATTTATTGATGAACAATCACCTGCCGCCATCATCTTTGAAGATTATAATAAAGGGGTACTGACTGAAAAAGTGATTGGCGAAGTCATTGGCATTTGTAAACGTAAATCAGTGATTACCGCAGTCGATCCCAAGAGAAAATATTTCTTTGAGTACAGAGGAGTGGATATTTTTAAACCAAATCTGAAAGAAGCCAGAGAAGCCCTGAATCTTTTGATTGAAGAAGTGAATATTAATACACTTATCCAAAT
>DASXKM010000381.1:0-3797 GCA_036496825.1 Puia sp.
TAAACACAACCAACAAGCTATTTCAATTTTATTTTTTGATTTGGATTATATACCGGAATTTGCGATTTCCGCTCCTCAATTCACTAGATCAACGGTTTTGACATGGCCCTTAAGCAGATAGACTACGGATCGCCTGAATATGAGATGATGCTGAAATTGCGGAATGATCTCCTGAGAAAGCCGCTGGGACTGAATTTTGACCCAAAAGAGCTGGAAAAAGAGAAAGATGACGTGCTGATCGGCGCTTTTGAGGATGAGCGGATGCTCGGATGCTGCCTGCTGACTAAGATAAATGATAAAACGCTTCGCCTCAGGCAAATGGCTGTTACAAACAATCTACAGGGAAAGGGAATCGGGCGCGCTTTAATGATCTTTGCTGAAAATATAGCCCGGGATATGGGGTATAATACCCTGATGATGCATGCCCGCGTTACCGCCACGGGATTTTATGAAAAACTTGGATTTGTCAAGAAAGACGGACAATTTATTGAAATAACGATCCCCCATGTTATTATGGAGAAGAGACTCCGTTAAGGCTTAAAGCGTAGGCCCAAAGCCCAAAGCCTAAAACCCCACTCTTATACTCCTAAACTCTTATACTCTTAACTCACTTCCACACTTCCATACTTCCATACTTTCATACTAGTGTCGAAGTGATGTGTTCCAGTACAGCACCATGCATTCGTCTCATGAAGTCCAGCAGTTTTTTCATTGAATTGATTTCACTCAGCACCAGCATAAATAATTTTCCATTCTGCCGCAGTCTCGCATTTCGTGTCTGCTTCTGAATATAATCCAGCATATTTTTGAATACTTCTGATTCAAAATATTTTGAATCCGGGCGGTTTACAAAATAAAACTTCACCTGTCCGTTTTTAAAAATCAGTTTTTCAAATCCCATCTCCACGGCCATCCGCCTGATTCTGACAGTATCAAATAAAGCATCCACTTCTTCAGGTATCGGACCAAACCGGTCTTCCATTTCTTTTTGAAATGCGATCAGTTCTTCTTCTGTTTCACAATTATCCAGCCTGGTGTATAGGGATAATCTTTCAGTGATACTTTCTACATATTGATCCGGAATCAGAATCTCCAGATCGGTGTCGATGGTGCAATCCACTACTTCCTGCTCCTGTTTGGCGATCTCTTCTTTGAACAAATCCCTGAATGAAGTGCGTTTGAGTTCACGAATGGCTTCATCCAATATTTTCTGGTACATTTCAAATCCCATCTCAACCATAAACCCGCTTTGTTCCCCGCCCAGCATATTTCCGGCGCCCCGGATATCCAGATCACGCATCGCAATCTGGAATCCGCTTCCCAAATCGCTGTGCTGTTCCAGCGTCTGCAGCCTTTTACGGGCATCGGAGGGAAGGGTAGCCAGCGACGGCGCCAGTAAATAACAAAATGCTTTCTTGTTACTTCTTCCCACACGCCCGCGTAACTGATGCAGGTCACTCAATCCGAACTGATGTGCATTTTGAACGATGATGGTATTTACATTCGGAATGTCAACACCGCTTTCAACGATATTCGTACAAACGAGTACGTCATATTTTTTATCGACGAAATTTAAAATTCTTTCTTCCAGATCATGCCCTTCCATCTGGCCATGCGCATATCCAATACTAAGATCCGGACATAATTCCTGTAGCAGTACCGTCATTTCCTTCAGACCCTGTATCCGGTTATAAATATAAAACACCTGTCCCCCGCGTTCCACCTCATAGTAAATCGCATCCCTGATAAAATCTTCATTAAATACCTGCAGCTCGGTCTGGATGGGCTGGCGGTTGGGGGGCGGTGTATTGATGATACTCAGGTCACGTGCACCCATTAAACTGAACTGCAGCGTTCTTGGGATAGGCGTGGCCGTTAGTGTGAGACAGTCCAGGCTGATGCGCAGGGTTTTTATTTTCTCCTTATGCGCCACCCCGAATTTTTGTTCTTCATCAATCACGAGCAATCCGAGATCTTTAAATTTTACTTCTTTCCCAAGAATTGAATGTGTGCCGATAATAATATCTATTTTTCCTTCTGCCAGTTTTTGATAAGTTTCTTTTTTCTCTTTTGCCGATTTGAACCGGTTTACATAGTCCACGGTAACCGGAAAATCCTTGAGCCTTTCACCAAAAGTTTTATAGTGCTGGAAAGCCAGGATTGTTGTCGGCACCAGCACAGCGGCCTGCTTTCCGTCGAGACAGGCTTTGAACGCCGCGCGGATGGCCACTTCTGTTTTACCAAATCCCACATCCCCGCATACCAGCCGGTCCATCGGAGAAGAAGATTCCATGTCTTTTTTCACATCCGCTGTTGCCTTGCTCTGGTCGGGCGTGTCCTCATATATGAAAGAGGCTTCCAGTTCAGTTTGCATGTAATTGTCGGGAGAAAACGCAAATCCTTCCTGTGCCTTGCGTGCTGCATACAGCTTGATCAAATCAAATGCAATTTCTTTTACACGGGTCTTGGTTTTTTCTTTTAGCTTTTGCCAGGCATCACTTCCCAGTTTACTGACTTTCGGAATACTCCCTTCCCGGCCTGTGTATTTGGAAATTTTGTGGAGTGAATTAATATTTACATATAGAATATCACTGTCCTTATAAAAAATCCGTACCGCCTCCTGCAAACGACCGTTTACTTCAATTTTTTGCAGACCGCTGAATATTCCCACGCCATGATCAATATGGGTTACATAATCTCCCGGTTGTAATTCACGCAGGGTGCGTAGCGTAATGGCCTTACTCTTGTTATAGGCCTGTTTAATTTTATACTTGTGGTAGCGCTGAAAAATCTGATGGTCGGTATAACAAACAATTTTCAGATCCTCGTCTATAAATCCTTCGTGAATCGAACGCGCGACAGGAATAAATCGAATCGGCGATTTAAGATCTTCAAAAATCGTATGCAGCCTTTCTAACTGTTTTGGATTTTCAGCAAACAGATAAATCTCAAATTTTTTCGATTCCCAGGTCTCCAGATCTGCAATCAGTCTTTCGAAACGTCTGTTAAAAGCTGGTTGCGGGCGGGTATGAAATTCAATAACAAAAGCATCGGCTTTTTGAACAGGCCCAAATTCTACCAGATGCCTGGTGGCCGGTAAATCATCAATCACGGCAGAACGGATAAAATCTTCAGCGGAAATCTCTTTTTTTACGATGCCCTCGCCTGTTTCAATTTCCTTAGTGGGGTGCGATTCCAGAAATTCCTCCAGCTCTTTTTCCAGGATCGCCATTTTTTCCCTGATGAAACGGTGGTCGTGCATCCATATGACGGTGTTTTCAGGAAGAAACTCAAAAAGCGAAACTTTTTTTTCTGTTGAAAAATGAGTTTCAATATTGGGAATGATCTGCACCTGCGCGAGTCGTCTTTCGCTGAGTTGCGATTCAGGATCAAATATCCGGATGGAATCCACCTCATTCCCGAACAGTTCCAGGCGATACGGTTTTTCGTTTCCGAACGAATAAATATCAAGAATACCACCCCGGACTGCAAATTGTCCGGGCTCATAAACAAAATCCGTTCTTTCAAAACCGTATCCCACCAGGGACTCCATCAATTCTTCCGGCTGTATGGTTTCACCGGATTTCAGCCGGATCATATTGCCTGCCAGCGTCTCGGGGAGCACCACTTTTTCGAATAATGCCTCAGGATAGGTAACAATGATTTTTTTATTGCCGCCTCCGCTCCAGCGGGTCAGCGCTTCCGTCCGGAGCATCACATGACTACTGTTGAGTTCCTGATATGTCTTGTTATTTTTAAACGATGAAGGGAAATAGAATATATCCAGCGCCTTTGTC
>DASXKM010000382.1:0-1519 GCA_036496825.1 Puia sp.
TTATAAGACACTTCCGCCTCACCGGAATAACCGCCGGTAACGAATGCAATAAGCCTTTTCATGTATTGGTTTTAAAAATTGCCGGATTAAAGATGCAGCTTTTCTTTTTTTGCCAGCAACTCTTCTACCGTTTCCCTGTACATCTCATCGGGAATACAAACATCTACAGGACAAACCGAAGCACATTGCGGTTCTTCGTGAAATCCCTGACATTCTGTGCATTTATTGGGAACGATATAATACACATCCACGGCAACCGGGCTGTTACGTTGATTGGCATCGATGACAGTTCCATCCATCAGCGTAAAAGATCCCTTTACAGACGATCCGTCTGCTATTGCCCATTCCACACCCCCCTCATAAATTGCATTATTCGGACATTCCGGTTCACAAGCGCCGCAATTGATGCATTCTTCCGTTATCTTGATTGCCATTTTTTCATTAATTAAGGATTTGAATAGAATTAATTTTGCAACTCAAATATAATCTGAAATATGGATTTACGGAACCGGATCCGCTTACTGGTCGAATTGGGCGAATTTATGTTATCAGAGGATGTTTCCTGGAAGGAAGCAAAAACCAGGGCATTTCACCATAATCCCTGGTTTATCCCCGATTTTATTGATTTGTCCGTTTCCCGGATAGCTAAAAGGTTCCTGCAAAAAGATTTATTGGAAGAATGGGCTGAGGAATATCAGATTCCTGAACAGACCTGCCTACCAAAAAAGATCGGACTGGTGATGGCTGGAAATATTCCGCTGGTTGGGTTCCACGATTTTCTCTGTTGTTTCATAAATGGTCATCATCCGGTCATTAAACTTTCGTCCAGGGACTCGTGGCTGTTTCCACCTATTTTAGAATTCCTGAATAAAAAAAATCCTGAAGATGATCAGATTTTGGTTTCACCTCTTTTAAAGGGCATGGATGCTTATATTGCTACCGGTAGTAACAATTCGGCACGTTATTTTGATTATTATTTTCAAAAATATCCAAGTTTAATACGTCGCAACCGAACGTCGATTGCTATTCTGGAAGGGAATGAAACAGAAGAAGAACTGGGAAAACTTGCCGACGATGTTTTTCTGTATTTCGGATTAGGATGTCGTAATGTGACGCAAATACATGTTCCTGAAAATTATGATTTCATCCCCCTGCTCCGGGCATTCAGGAAGTTTCAGTGGATGGCCGATCATCATAAGTATAAAAATAATTACGACTATCGTTTGTCGCTCGCTATTTTGAACAAGCTTCAATATATGACCAATGATTGCCTTCTGATGCTTGAAGATGAATCCCCCTTTTCACCAATAGCCGTTTTACATTATGCTCATTATAAAGACTTTGAAAATGCAATTCCAAAAGAAAATGAAGGAAGCCTGCAATGCGTTATCGGGCGAAAATTCCTTCCATTCGGGGAGAGTCAGCGTCCGGATCTTCGGGATTATGCCGATGGCGCAGACACGATGCAATTTTTAAGGTCAGTCTGAACGAATGTCATGTTTGCATGCTAAAATTTCTT
>DASXKM010000383.1:0-1732 GCA_036496825.1 Puia sp.
CAGTTGCAAACCTTCAGTAAGCCGGAAAGGGATCCGCTTGAAAGAACGATTTCTACGGCCTTCACCACCCTCGTCGATATTCATCAATATGAAAAACAAATGATTCCGGATTATCATGCGGAATGGTTTCCGCTCTCTAAAAAGCCAAAGCTTATTTTTGATCACGATTCAATGCTGCAAATGGCGCAGCATGAACTTCGCTATCAGGCCGCTTCGCACCCCATTCTTTTTGAATTGCTACCGGAAAAATTTACCATACCGCAGTTACAAAATCTGTATGAAGGCGTTTATATAACGCATTTCGACAACCGGAATTTCAGCCGGAAAGTCTTATCAACCGAACTGCTGATAAAACTTCGGGAAAAAGATAAATCCGGCTCCAAAAAAGGGGCGTATTTCTATAAACTCAACAGGAAAAAATACAAAGCCGGATTCAGATCCTTTATGAACTTCATCCCCCATCCGGAGCGGTCGGCGGAATGATGTCGGCCACCAATGATATTCCTTTTTGCGGCTCCTGCAATAAATGTTAATTTGACATGAATTCATCAGACAGTTCCTTATGAATATCGAACCATGGGTTATCAGAATTGATTTCGGAAAACAGGAAAGAATACTGATATTTATCAAATTAAAAAAGTATTGAAATGGAATGATCTGTATTTTAAAATGAATACTTTATTATTCCTCCGATATCTTTATTTATAACGACTGCTGACTTATGAACAATCAACTGGTATTTTCAGACTATCTCATATTTACTCTTTATCTCATACTGGTTGGCTCCTATGGATATTGGGTTTATCACAAACGTAAAAATAAAGAGCACGATTCAAAAGGATTTTTCCTCGCAGAAGGTTCCCTTACCTGGTGGGCGATCGGCGCCAGTCTGATCGCTTCAAATATTTCAGCCGAACAATTTATTGGTATGAGTGGCAACGGCTTCTTTGTCGGAGTGGCTGTTTCTGCATACGAATGGATCGCAGCGCTTTCGCTCATTATTATTGCTGTATGGTTTATACCGATTTATCTGAAAAATAAAATATATACCATGCCGCAGTTTCTCAAAACGCGGTACAATGAAACGGTGGCAATGATAATGGCCATTCTTTGGCTTTTTATTTACGTCTTTGTAAATCTTACTTCTATTTTATATCTGGGTGCGGTGGCAATCAGTGGCCTGTTGCCGAAAGAAGGCAATATAGATTACCTGCATATTGTTATGATCTCGCTGGCTGCTTTTTCTATTGTCATCACGCTGGGTGGTATGAAAGTAATCGGATTTACAGATGTCATCCAGGTCACCGTATTAATTATTGGCGGTCTCGCCACTTCATATATGGCCCTGGATAAAGTGAGTGGAGGGCATGGAGCCACCCAGGGATTTTCTATCCTGATGCAGGAAGCACCAGATCATTTCCGGATGATATTTAGTAAACCCAATTCTGCATCCTCACAGGTCGATATTGATAAATACCTGATCCTGCCGGGCATATTGATGTATGCTGCGGGTCAGTGGATCGTTAACCTGAATTACTGGGGATGCAATCAGTATATCACACAAAGAGCGTTGGGCGCAGATTTAAATACGGCACGCAGCGGTCTGTTATTTGCGGCCCTGCTCAAACTGATCATGCCATTAATTGTAATGCTCCCGGGTATTGCGGCCTACGTTCTGGTAAAACAGGGTCATTTGCATCCTTTGCAAAAAATGGACGACGCCTATTCAGCT
>DASXKM010000384.1:0-5889 GCA_036496825.1 Puia sp.
GACCTGGAGTATGTGGGGAATATTTTCAATTGATGATACACTCCATCCGGATGTATACAGGCCGCGCCCGCATTTTTATACGTTTAAACAATTGTTCCGTTTTGTAAAACCGGGATTTCAGCGGATAGATATTTCTTCCGGTCTGGAAAAAATAACACTGTCAGCTTATACGGATCCGGTAAAAAAGAATTTCGTAATTACCGGAAAAAATGAAAGCAGCAGTATGCAGAAAATCAACGGGATGTTAAAGGGCCTTCCGTCTGTTTCCACGCTGAGTTTATATTATACGGATGAGGATCATCATTTTTTCAGAGGCCCGGATATACCGGTTGATCATCAGATGTTTTCTGTTGAACTTCCGCCGCTTTGTGTTTTTACAATGACTGGCGATGAATAATTCTGTATCGGCGAAATAATTATTTTAAATATAGCAGATGAAGGATTTTAAGGATGACCAGGAATTGTTTCATTTCATTCACCATAATCTGTATGTTGCTTCTGTTTGCGATATACTGGATGAAGCAGGATACCGGAACCAGGCGATGCATCAGCGATTGCGGCCTTTGCTGACGGATATAAACCATTGCGGATTCGTTGGCAGGGCAAGAACTTTTCATTGGATCGAAACAGACGCCATTCCGGAAGATGATCCCTATGGACTTGAAATAGAGGCCATGGATTCATTAAGATCAGGAGACGTGGTGGTTCACTCCACAGATTATAATGGCACCAATGCACCCTGGGGCGAATTGATGTCAACGGTTTCAAAAAACAAGGGAGTTGTCGGGTGCGTATGTGACAGTCAGGTGAGGGATTGTGTTAAGATAATTGAGATGAAATTTCCTGTTTTCTACGCAGGCATCCGACCGCTTGATTCCAAGGGAAGGGGTATGGTGGTGGGATATGATGTTCCGATTCAATGCGGCGGGGTGCTGGTCAATCCGGGTGACCTGATATTTTCAGACTTTGATGGCATCGTGGTGATACCCAGAGAACTGGAATCGGATATATTTCACCGGGCAAAAGAAAAAGTGCAGAATGAAAATCACTCGCGGCGTGAATTGCAAAATGGCCTTTCGCTCCGGGAAGTGTATAATAAATATAAATCGCTGTGAATAAATTATCATCGCAGAAACTGGTTGACTGGTCGCTGGTTATTCTCATCAATTTCATGTGGGCAACCCAGGTACCCGTGATCCGGATGATCGGGGATGTGTATGGACCTGTTACCGTGGCATTTATTCCGATGATAGCCAGTACGGTTATTTTTCTGCCGGTATTATGGATAGAAAATAAAAAACGGGGTGTAAAAATGAAATGGAGATGGCGGGACATTAAATATTTTATGCTGCCGGGATTGATTGGCGTTTTTCTCATGCAGTATTTATATACACTGGGTTCGAAAATGACCCTCGCGGCAAACGCAGGAATTATTACACTGACCATACCGGTTATTGTTGCCATATTTGCGTCGGTATTGTTGAAGGAGAAACTGAATATCATACGTATTTTAAGTTTTATACTGGCCATTGCGGGCGTTCTTCTGACCTCCCTGTCAGATATTTCAGGCGCTAATTTTAAACAGGGCGGATACTTGTATGGGAACCTTATTTTTCTCTTTGCCTGTGTATGCTGCGGATTTTATAATACCTATTGCAAACTCCTGGTTGATAAAAAATTTACGGAAGTGGAGATCCTGGTGTACGGGTCCATCATTGGAAGTATTGCCAGTATTCCGCTTCTGATCTGGGTTGAACCGTTTCATTTTTATTCCTTTATACACAGCGGAAAAACCGCCCTGCTTGGCATGCTGGAACTGAGCGTGATTGTTTATGGGGTATCCATGCTTCTTTTCTTTTATATTTTGAAAAGGATGGACGTAACACAGGCCATTCTGGGAACCTATCTGTTACCCTTTTTTATCGCGCTGATGGGTATCCTGTTACTGAATGAAAAAATTACCCTGCTGATGTTCGTGGGTGGTATGTTGATTTTACTGAGCACATTAATGGTTACGATTTATGAGAATGCCCTGTTGATTTTTTTTAAAAAGGAAAAACCCATTACAAATTGAAAATTACCAACGTACAGGCCATCGGATTAAAACTTCCGGAAATATCAAGCGCCGCCGACGGCACCCAGGACGATCTGATCATCATCGTCGAAACGGACGAGGGGATTACCGGTTATGGAGAAGTGGATACAGCGCCGGGTGTTGGAAAAGCCGTAGTGGATGCGTATATGTCACATGGAACCTGCTATGGCCTGAGGGAAGTGGTAACCGGCGCAGATCCTTTTGACTATGAACAGATCTGGAATGATATGTGGGCAAAGACTTATTACTATGGGAGAACGGGTCCCGTTATGCATGTGATGAGCGGTATTGATATGGCAATCTGGGATATCATGGGCAAGGCAACCGGTAAGCCGGTGCATAAATTGCTGGGTGGAAGTTATGTTGATAAGGTGAGGGCTTACGCGAGTGCGCTGATGCCCGAAAATAAAGAAACGGTGAAAAAGATGGTTGAGTCCTATGTTTCGCAGGGATTCACAGCGATAAAATTTGGATGGGGTCCGCTGGGTTACGATGTTCACTTTGATATTGACTTAATAAAAACTGCCCGGCAGGCGGCCGGCGATCATGTGGAAATCATGATTGATATTGGCAAAAGGTACCGGCTGAAATCTGCCATGTATGTTGCGAAGGCACTGGAGCAGTTGAACATTTACTGGTTGGAAGAACCCCTGCCTGCAGAAGATTATACCGGATATAAAAAACTGACGGAATCAACCACCATGCGTATTGCCACGGGTGAAGAAGAAAGTGGCCGGCTGGCTTTCGCCCGGCTGATCAGTGAAACCCATGTTGATGTGATCCAGCCGGATATGTCACGCTGCGGAGGACTGACTGAAGCGAAAAAAATTGCCATGATGGCCGCGGATAAAAATATTTTATGTGTTCCCCATGCCTTCAAAACGGGGGTGCTGGTGGCTGCCTCCATTCAATTTATCGCGGCTGTTCCTCATGCGCCCTTCCTTGAATTTTCTGTAACAGAATCTGCCATCCGAAAAGAATTGTTAATGAATCCATTTAAACAAAAAGACGGATATGTCAATGTTCCACAGGGACCGGGACTGGGTATCGAATTGAACCCGGATGTGATAAAAAAATATGGAACCCTAAAATAAATCATCGCCGATGGAACGGGTATTATCCAGAATAGAAAAGCTGAACAAAATTAAAAACGGGCAATCCGTGGATGCTTTTTTAATTTCTTCCCCTTCCTCCGTAAAATATTTCAGCGGTTATTTTTTTTATTTTGAATATGGAGCATCTCCATTTCATTTGCTTCCTGCGGTATTCATGTCAGTTCCCGGTGTCGCTGCAAGTCTGATCATAGCGGACAATGAAACAGGTAATGCCTCTTTGCAAGAAGCGTTTATTGATATCGTTCCCTATGAGAGTTATACATATGAAAAACCCGCTGATCCGGCCGGAGCCTGCCTGAAGAAAATATCAGCATTCATTGTGACGAACAAACTGATGCGCGCCCGGATTGGTATAGAATATGCGAGCATTCCTTTTTTCATCGTAAATGAATTGAAAACTTCGTTTCCCTCCATCCAGTGGATAGATATCGGAACTGAAATCACGAAACTCAAAATGATCAAGGACGAAGATGAAATCTCGTTCATCCGGCAGGCGGCTGCGTTGGCAGATATCGGTCAGGTCTCAGTGATTAAATACGCCAAGGCCGGCATGACAGAACTCGAACTGTTTTCACTTGTTCACAGAGACATGGAACTATCTGCGGGCTTGCGGATCCCGTTGATGTCGGATCTTAGTTGCGGAACCGGTACAAACTCGGGAGGAGGTATGCCAACGGACAAAATAATCGAAACCGGTGATCCATTGTTGTCAGACTTTCAGCCCTGTCTGCAGGGCTATTGGGGAGACTCATGTAACACCGTCATCGTGGGAGCCGATCCTACAGAGGGTCAGAAAAAAACCTTTCAACTGGTAAAGGAAGCGCTTGAAATCGGAATAAATTCTATCAAACCGGGAGTAAAAGCAAAAGAGATTGATCGCAGAATGCGAAATCATATTGGCAGCTATCCTCATCACAGCGGTCACAGTGTGGGAACTAAATATCACGAAGAACCCCGGATAACGCCCTACAATGAAACCGAATTGATGGCCGGGATGATCATCGCGCTGGAACCGGCAATATACCAGCCGGAATATGGAGTAAGGCTGGAGCATCTGATGCTGGTGACCACAGACGGATCGGAAATTCTCACGAAATTTGATCACCGTTTTGAACAATAGCATGGCGTTACTAAAATTCCAGGAACATATCAGCTATATGGGCTGGCTGAATTGCATCCGACTGAGTAATGAGGAAGTAGAATTAATTGTTGCGACCGAAGTGGGCATCCGGATACTCCATTTTGGTTTTATTGGCAATAAAAATATATTTTATTTATCACCCGACGATTTGGGAAGACGGGGCGGGGATCAATGGAGAATTTATGGTGGTCACCGCCTATGGCATGCTCCTGAATCCTTTCCGGGAACTTATTCACCGGACAACGAACCCGTTTCATATTCCTTTGAATCGAATATGCTGAAACTGGTTCAGCGGGTAGAAAAGGATACCGGCATATTGAAAGAGATGGATATTTATTTGTCGGATAAAAGCAATCAGTTAAAGATTTCCCATCGCCTGATCAATAAAAATTCTTTTGCCGTTAAATTATCTGCCTGGGCCATCTCGGCCCTTATTCCGGAAGGCTTTGGAGTCATTCCACAGGAGCCATACGGAGAAGGGAATGATTATTTATTACCTGGACGGGCGATGGCCGTTTGGCACTATACCCAAATGAATGATTCACGCTGGGTCTGGGGAAATAAATATATACTGGCAAAACAGGATGTCAGTATCCATTCAGAACAGAAAATCGGTGTATTGAATAAACAGGGGTGGACCGCTTATTGTATGGACGAAGAATTTCTGATCAAAGTATTTGATTTTGATCCTGCGGCTGAATACCCCGATTTTATGAGCAACAACGAAATATATTTCAATGGTCATTTTCTCGAACTGGAAACGCTGGGACCCTACGGAGAAATTCCATCCCTCGCGAAAACTGAACTCAATGAATACTGGCAACTCACGAAGGGAAAAGTGGAAGGCACAGAAAAATCCATTGAAGATTTTTTATTGCCGGTTCTGCCCGGATTGCGAATCTGGAAAAAAGAACATATAGCGTAAAATAATATCTGGCTTTTTTGAAGGTACCGACTACCTTATTTTGTAAATTACTAGTGTATCAACCACGGTATTCACTACAAAATAATGTAATATGAAACCTGCATACAAATCTGTCTCACAGATGGATTCCAAAACATTTAAGGTAATCAGGCAGGAGAACAAACAGGAATTTGAATTTCCCTGGCATTATCATCCGGAGTTTGAACTTACTTATATCTCCAATAGTCAGGGTTTGCGTTATGTTGGAAACAACATCGAAAATTTCTATGAGAATGATTTGGTTTTGCTCGGTTCCAATTTGCCGCATTGCTGGATCAATAGCGACGATCAGGAGGAAACATCGAAGGCAGTGGTCATTTATCTGAATGAGGATCTGGTCAGAAGTTTGTCTGAAGACCAGTTTAACGGGATCAAGACTTTATTTGGGAAGTCAAGTCAGGGAATCAAATTCAGAAGCAGTGTGGCTTTAAAAATTAAACCCAAACTCGACCAGTTATTTCAAGCGGACCCTTTTGAAAAATATATTACACTGTTACAGATACTTCAGGAATTGTCGGTGACGACCGAATTTGACCTATTGAGTCAGCTGGGTTTTTCTTACGAATTAAATTCT
>DASXKM010000385.1:0-4871 GCA_036496825.1 Puia sp.
GCAGGGCGAACCGGAAGAAATTCTGGCAAATCATACTTATAATGAATCACAGATCGAGTGGTTCAAGGCTGGTGGTGCTTTGAATGTAATCAGAGCAGAATTTGCAAAATAAGGCATGGACACTAACCATGTAGTCATTAGTAAATATCTACCGGAACCCGGCTGGAAATCGCTGTTGATTTTGTGCTCGGTGATTATTGTCATCCGCTTGGTTTTTACAGGCGTTATAGGTATCATGCCACAGGATGCCTACTACTATTTTTACGCTCAGCATCTTGACCTCTCCTATTACGATCACCCTCCAATGATTGCCTACCTGCTGCGGTTTTTTACGGGCATTTTTGGAAGAAATGTTTGGGCAATTAAACTGGCGGACACAATAACAACCTGTCTGGCAATTGTTGCCTTTTACAGGCTGGCACAAAAATTTGTCAGTGAAAAAAAGGTCCTGATCGGAACGGGCCTGCTCCTTTCCACCCTGATGGTAAGCATACTTTCACTGGTCTCTACACCTGATGTTCCTTTGATTTTATGCTGGATACTGAGTTTAAATTTTCTTCATGAGGCCATATGGTCGAAAAAGAATATTTACTGGATCTGGGCAGGAATCATGACCGGTCTCTCGTTTGATTCGAAGTATACGGCGGTATTCATAGTTATTGGTTTAGTCGGCTTTTTAATCATCGCCAAACCCCACAGGAGACTGCTTTTTTCCGCCTGGTTTTTTCTTTATCTGCTGTGTTTTGCAATCACCATACTTCCTGTGGTGATTTGGAACATGAATAACAATTTTGCATCATTCAAATTTCAATCCGAAGGTCGTGTTCAGGAAGGTATTCAGTTCGATCCCAGTGGATTCGCTGGTGTGATCGGTCATCAATCCGCCATATTACTCCCCTTTCTTTTTTTTTCACTGGTATATTTTATTTATCGTATCTGCAGGAAATATGGTTTTCGATTTGCCCGGATTCCTGATGATCAATTATTTCTTTTGTGTTTTTTTATACCGCTGTTTCTGGGTTTTTTTACACTTTCTTTTTTTTATTGGGTAAAAATAAACTGGATGATCCCGGCTTATATCACGGGTATTATCTGGGTATGCAGATACTGGAATATAAAGTGGCTACGCTATCAATTAATTTTTTCTCTGATTATACATCTGGCGATGGCGGTCGAAATAATATTTTATATCGTACCCATCCGCTCTGATGATACCTGGTTCGGTTGGAAGGAATTTTCGGGTAAAGTAGAACGTGTACGGAAAGATTATTCCACAGCATTCATATTTTCATCCGATGACTATAAGACATCTGCCATTCTCAATTTCTATTTGGATGAAATGGTTTATTCGAAAAATGTAGTAGGAGAAAAGGCACTTCAATTTGATTTTATCGGTACAGATTTGAGGCTACTGAATGGCAGGGACGCAATATTTATAGATTCAAATCCCCGTTTTGACGATCTTGAAAATGAGAATAGCCGTATCCCGCCATTTTATTATACCTACTTTGACCGCATCATTCCACTGAAACCAATTTTAATTGAAAAAAACGGAAAGATTCAGAGGAAATTCTCTTTGTTTCTTTGCAAAAATTATCACTTTAAGCCAAAAGTCTGAAAAAGACCTGACAATATTTAATTGTTCAAGCGATCACGTCTGCAAAATCATCGAAGTCTAAATTGTTAAATTTACCATAGAAAATGTAAGTGATCGTTTAAATCCACCTTATAAATAGAACAAAATCAGGAACGAAAAACTTCCACCATACTAGGCGGAATATTATATTCGTTCTTTATGATGATGAGATATCCATTGAAAAACCTGCTCCTTCTGTTTGGGATTACTTTATTCCTCTCCTGTTCCAGTTCTAAAAAATCAGTGTCCTCAAAAGAGGAACAACAGACACTCCCCGATCTACCAATCTCCGAATTGGACATTCCTGTCAGATTTGCGGCCGCACCCATTCTGGCTAAAGTTGAGCATTTGGTTCCATCCGAATTTACTTCAGATTCATGGCCACAGTTCATACAGCCTTCCTGTGACTTTCGGTATAAATATCGATTTGTACGAACTCCCCTTCAAATAACCTGTATTAATAATATTTTGAATATACATTTTGGCGGAAATTATCAGGTAAGTGGTAGTAAATGTCTGTGTACAGCCGGTATTCCTGTAACACCCTGGATCTCGGGAAACTGTGGATTTCCTCCACAACCTCTTCGAAAGGTAAATATGGCGCTGAGTACCAATCTTCAGTTTCTTTCTAATTACTCGATTCGTTCTACGACGGCCATCAATCAGATTCAGTCTATAGATAAATGTGCCGTTTCCATTTTTTCCAGCGATATCACCCAGCTGGTGATGGACAGTATACGTTCCTCCCTAATTGCATTTACTATTGCCATGGATCAAAGTGTTTCGGGATTGAGCTTTACAAAATTTATCACACAACTGAAGGACAGTAGTTATCGAAAAATTGCCATTGGTAAATATGGATATTTCCTGCTCAATCCAACTGCCTTCCGGATAGGTCAACTCAATTATGTGAAGGATAGTTTTGCCATTTCAATGGGTATCTCTTGCAAACCACTATTTAGTTCAGATCCCTCGAATCATATTCCATTGCCAGCCTCGCTTCCTGCGCTATTACAAACCGAAACCCGTAGTGGCATACGATTATACATGAATATGAATTATGACTATGAATTTCTCTCAAAAACCTTACATGACAGTCTCTATAATAAAGTATTTGAAGTAAAAGGAAGAACGATCGTTGTGAAAGATGCAAGTATACATGGTATCGGTAATCAACAAATCGAATTGCGTGTTGATTTTGCAGGTAGTAATCACGGCAGCATTTTTCTCCGGGGAACGCCGGTATTGGATTCAGCAAAACAAACATTGGGCATCCCTGACATTCAGTATTCCATGGAAGGAGAAGACCTGGCCTTGAAAATCGGCCGCAGTTTATTCAGAAATAAAATTCGTAAAACCATACAGGGAAAATCTTATCTTGATATAACAGCGTTTCTCAGTGCCAACAAAACGGTGATTGATCAGCAATTAAACAGGGAATGGGCTCCGGGCATTTTTTCCGCCGGATATTTGAAGGAAGCTAAAATCCTTGGCCTGCTGGTAACCAGGCAAAATATTCAGCTTCAGGTATTTATAGCAGGTGAACTAAGGATATTGGGCGGCAACCTTTAACATAAGATTTACGTCTTTTGAAAAAGATGAAGTGGTTGCGCTATTAACTTCACCTTTGCAAAGACCTTAAGACTATTGATGAACGGTAACCACCACATTAGCGCATTGATTGCTGGTTGCAGGCAGAATGACCGCGCCAGCCAGAAGGAATTATATGAATTCCTGAAGGGATATGCCATGAAGATTTGTTATCGTTATCAACATAATCAATACCAGGTTGAAGAAATCGTAAATGAAGGTTTTACCAAATTCTTTAAGAACATCCATCAATTTGATGAAAACAGACATCTGGAAATTTCCATGGCTCTGAAAGGATGGTTTAAACGCATACTGGTAAACACATGCATAGATTATTACCGGAAAAATTCATCCTATCTGCATGGTCAGATGCTGTCTGAAGAAACAGAAAAAATAGCAGATCACGGGGAAACCGGACTGGATAAACTGTCGTATAAAGAAATAATTGAAGCGATTCGATTACTGTCGCCCGCTTACAGAACAGTATTTAACCTGTTCGTAATAGAAGGAATGTCACATGAGGAAATTGGCAAACACCTGGGAATATCAGTAGGTGCTTCAAAGTCGAATTTGTCTAAAGCCAGGGAAAATCTTAGGAAGATATTGACAAAAAAATCTGACATCAAAAAATATGTCGAACCTATCTGACAAGGAAATAGACCGGTTAAGCAGGGAGGCGGCGGATTCTTATGAACCGAACGATTCTTCTCTTTCCTGGAGCAGGCTTGAGCAGAAACTCGCCCAGCAGATGCCGGAACGGCCACCTGACGGATTTCGCTTTGGCCGGATAAATCCCTATGTATGGGGGCCGGCTGCTGTGTTACTCGCAGGAGCTTCATTTTTCTTTGTTAAAAATATTTTCTATAGCCAACATTCTACACGAAACAGTCAGATCTTAAGTCAGCCGATTTCTTTACCTGATGCAGATAATAAAAATGCATTACAGAATACCATTCGTTTGGACAGCTCTGCATCTATTCGGGGAACTGCCGTCGAAGGAACCAATGATAATGATATTAAGACAAATGGAAAGTCCGGAACGACAGGATCCGGATTGACTACAAATGCCGGGAAATTAACCGCTTCCGGATCGAATAAGTCATCTGCAAATCAATATGCCGTTTCAGGAAATAAACAAACCGGAAGCAGGTCGGATGCATTGAATGATAACAAACCCGGGTCTGTCGCTGCCGGTGGCTCCGCTGAATCAAGTCGCGGAATTTCAAATGAAGAAATGAATCAGAGCAAAATGAATGGTTTGGCAGGCATAACCGGCGCGGTCCAAATGACAGACATTTCCCAAAATAAAAATAAAATCCTTTTACCGATTGTAATTACAAACGGCACCGGATTGGGCAAAGTTTCCGGAAATGATTCTTTGATGAATCAGCTCGCACAGTCAAAAAACCCGATTCATCAAAAATCACTTCATTTGAATCGTTCATTGAATTTCGGATTTACGTTCGGCCCGGATTATACGATTGCCGGTGGTGTTGCCAATAACCAAATCGGAAATAATATCGGATTGACGATTGGATATTATCTGACCGATAAATTTTCGATCAACACAGGAATCATTTATACAAATAAATTTTACTGGTCAAACGCACACAACTATTTCTTCCGGCAACCTGCCAATATCACG
>DASXKM010000386.1:0-2554 GCA_036496825.1 Puia sp.
GATTTGACAGCCAGGCATTATAAAATTTTTTTGTTTCCTCTTCGCCTATCAATGCGGCAATGCGCTGTTTTATTCTGTACTGCTGTCCTTCCTTATTCAGATGAAGCATATAACCCTCCTGCAGCATCCATCCGCCCAGACCAATTCCGCGAAGCAGCATATTGTCACCGTTTCCATTTACGATTCTTTCCCCGTCGGCTTTTAAAAAGCCCTGGCATTTGGAATATGCCGACAAACCAAAAATGGAAATCATTAAAAATAACGGGATCTTCGATTTCATATGACTGCTGATTTTAATCTGCTTTCTTTACTTTCGGTAAGAATAAAATTAATCAATAAACGAAGTCAAAAATAATGCTGATGAATCTGATAATCCGGCCGGTTGCCCGCACTGATTTTGATCAATGGTTGCCCTTATGGGATGGTTACAATACATTTTACGGGAGATCGGGTCCCACGGCTCTTCCGGAAGAAATTACAAGAACAACATGGAATCGTTTTTTTGATGAATCTGAACCGGTGTTTGCCCTCGTTGCTGAAATCGATGGAAAGCTCGTCGGACTGACTCATTATCTATTTCATAGGAGCACAACGAGTATAAAACCAGTTTGTTATTTGCAGGACTTGTTCACCGAGCCCTCTCTGCGGGGCAAAGGAGTAGGGAGGGCGTTGATCATCGGGGTTTACGAACGCGCGCAGCTAAAGGGATCGACACGCGTTTCCTGGTTAACACACAAAACAAATACTACGGCTATGCTTCTGTACGATAAAGTTGCAGACAACTCAGGATTTGTGTATTACCGGAAAATCTTTTGAATTCATTTTAGAAAATGTACTCACTATTTGACTAAACAACTCACTTCCACACTTCCATACTTCCATACTTGCATACTTGCTACAGTCCTTCAAACGGAAACACCTCATTCACCAGTTTCTTTCGCGGCAGCAGATCGGATCTGATACTCGCCTGGTACACAAAAGCTGCCACAATAATGGCTGCCTGTTTCATATCATCCAGCTGCAGGTAGTCATAGGTATCCATATTTGTATGATGTGTTTTGGATTCATAATCCAGCGGATCCTGTATAAATTGAAAACCGGGAATGCCGGCCCATTCAAATGAAACGTGATCCGTTGAACCTGAACTATTCAATGTTACGGTTTTTGCGCCGAGATCATGAAAAGGAACCAGCCATTGTTCGAATATGGGTTTGATAGCAGTATCTCCATCGGCGAATATTCCTCTGATCTTACCACAGCCGTCATCCAGGTTGAAATAAACGGACACTTTCGCCTGCTCCGGTTTCAGAACCCCGGTTTCACCATTTCCGAAATGATTCCTGACATAATTGTAAGATCCGTACACGCCCTGTTCCTCTCCACTCCAGAGGGCGATTCGAATGGTGCGTTTTGGTTTTAAATGAAGCGAATCAAGTAAACGGACGACTTCCAGCATGACGGCTGATCCGGCTGCATTGTCGGTAGCTCCCGTTGCCGCGTTCCAGGAATCAAGGTGTCCGCCGAGCATTACGATCTGATCTTTCAAAACAGGATCGGTACCGGGAATTTCTGCAACCACATTGTATCCTTTTGTGTCGTCACTGTAAAACTTCCCTTTGATATTAAGTGCTATTTCTACCTGCTGACCGGAGGCCAGGAGGCGTTTGATTTTAAACCCATCCTCCGAAGAAATAGTCGCTTCCGGCAGAAGCACCGGATCGTTTATTTTAAATCCGGTAGAATTCTGCACAAAGACTGTCCCGCCACTATAATTCCCCCGGGAACCGATCACAGCGATTGCCCCAAATTCTTTCAGTTTTATTTTTCCGTCAACAGCTCGTTTTCTGAAGGGTAAAATAAATGCAATCTGCTTATGCGTATAAACATAGGTGTTTGGAATATGTACGAGTTCACTGTCGGTAAACCGGGTTGAAAAAGGTTTAAAGTCCTCTTCGTGTCTGGTGCCCGCATTCGTCAGAAAAACAATTTTTCCTTTGATTTCATCTTTATGTTTTTCCATCCACACCGAATCCGTCAGCTGGCTGTCCAGTATTTCATAAACAGGCGCACGGATTTCGCCATTGGTATTTGAACTCCACGGGAGCGGATAACCGATGATATATCCTGTATACGGCGCCCTCAATGATATATTGAATTCTTCCACGTCCCAGCCGCGGCCATATTCACCCCAGGGTTCAAATGCAGCATTCTGCAATCCCCATTTTTTCATCGATTCAATGGCCCATGTTCCTGCTCTTTTAAAACCCGGCGAATTGGTGAGTCTTGAACCTGAAACATCCGTCAGATAGTGGGCAATCCGGGGAATCTGGGAACTATTTAATTCGGCATCTCTTATTTTTTGGAAAACAGTTGTATCAACCATTTCACGCTGGGCATACAGAAAACCGGTGATGCCGGAAAGTAAAACAAAAAGGAACAGACGGGCGATCATCTTCATAGTTGAATATTAGGGGCGCAATATAAGTAAACTGGAAATACGATTCAACTACTGTCTGACTTCCTTTACATGATTTGAATTATTTTGCTTTCCCCA
>DASXKM010000387.1:0-3913 GCA_036496825.1 Puia sp.
GGACACATCACAGCAATATGGATTCCTATGACCATCTCAGCGGTGAAGATTTGAAACAGGCTGCCGTAATTATTGCTTCATTTGTATATGATGCAGCGCAACGAGAGAAAAAATTACCGAGAAAACTTTAAAAAGTATAAGAGTATAAGAGTATAGGAGTGATAGTTAGTTAGTTTAACTCTTATACTCTTATACTCTTATACTCCTATACTATTAACTTATTCCAGTTTCCGGTACTGAAAGTCGATGATCACATTTTTTTGTTCGTTGGAAATAATCCTTTCCTCATATCTCTTTTCTCCGTCCATTACTACCAGCAATGAAGTATTGGGCGGAATATCCCCCAGATTTTCTGCCACCATCACGAGCTGATGCGGACGATCTGAAGGTTCGACTGTAATTTTCGTCGTAATCGGCTGGTCTGACAATCTTGCTCTCGAGATCAGTAATTTATTGTCATAATATACAGAAACAGTATCGTTATCGATCGCTCCGTCATCATAAATACGAATCTCGATCGTATTATGATTCACTGTAAGTGTTTTTAACAGTTCGTTTGTCCGGTTTTTTATTACTGTGGGTATTGGAATAATAACGGATGGTTGTAAAATTTTGAAAGACGAATCTTTCATGTGCGGCATTTGAACGGGCTGCACACTGGTAGCATTTTTCTGCACAGCAATTGCGTGTGAAGTGTTTGGTGGAGGCGGCTGCTTTTTAACTGGTGGCTTTATTGGTTTTGTTTTGGCGGTTGTGTTTGGATGAAGCGGAATAGTCATTGTCTGCTTTTTGACCGGAGGGGAAGATTTTACGGTAGATGGCGGTTTTGCCACAACCGCAGGAGCGGGAATTTTGTCGTTCTTTTGAGCTAACAATTCTTTTTCCCTTTTCTCCAAAAAAGGTTCTTTATGAAAATCTGATTCAACTACCCGGTGAAGAAAAATACTTCCCTTACCACAACCGGATAAACTATCGTTTACACTGGTACTGTAATAAGTACCCTGCAGGTATTCATCACTTCCCAATTTGGAATATTGCAGAAAGCATGTCATGATACAAACGAACCCGTTCGCATAGCGTACTTCCAGTAATTTCCCTTCTTTCAGAAGCACTTTTTTTGTTTCCCGGTTCATGGTACCACTTGCTTCCGCCTTTCCATAAAACTCGGTATTCTTGTAGGAGTATGTGATTGCCTGAAACTGATTGTGGGTTTGCGCAATCTGAACTTCCATTTTATACCTGTCGTCATAGATTTTATACCTGCCGTCATAACTTTCCACAAGGCGCTCGACACCATCGTTAGAACGAAAATGTCCGCGCCATATACCGGTCAGATCCTGGGCATGAATAATGGCAACTGAAAACCCATTCAGGAAGACCAGGCAATAAATAAAACGAATGCAGTTTTTCATCAATGGCAAATTAGATATAAAATTATTTTCCGTAGAAATTAGAGAAAGCTAAATCTGGCAAGAGTTTGTTAATTTTGCAACCCTTAAAGGAAAATATCCCGCATGATAAAAATTACATTACCGGATGGAGCAGTAAGGGAATACCCGGAAGGAATCAGTTCCCTGGAAATTGCAAAATCAATCAGTGAAGGACTTGCAAGAAAGGTAATTGCTGCGAATGTTAATGGCGAGATTTGGGATGCCACACGACCCATTCAAAGCGATGCAGCGGTTCACCTGCTCACATGGAACGACGCCGGGGGCAAATCCACCTTCTGGCATTCCACTGCCCATTTGATGGCTGAGGCGGTTGAATCGATTTTTCCGGGTGTTAAATTCTGGGTCGGTCCGGCAATTGAAAATGGGTTTTACTATGACATGGACCTTGGAGGCCGCCAGATTTCTGAAGAAGACCTTCAAAAGCTGGAAGTTAAAATGACAGAACTGGCCGCCAGGCAAAATAAATACATCAGGAAAGAAGTACCGAAGACAGAAGCTGTTCATTTTTTTCAGGAAAAGGGGGACGAATACAAACTGGATTTATTACAAAATTTAAAAGATGGTGAGATTACTTTTTATACACAGGGTGGGTTTACTGATCTGTGCCGCGGCCCGCATATACCGGATACGGGTTTAATAAAAGCCCTGAAGCTGACCAATATTGCCGGCGCTTATTGGAAGGGAGATGAAAAAAATAAACAGCTGACCCGTATATACGGAGTTAGTTTCCCTTCAAAAAAGGAGTTGGACGAATATCTTCTGATGCTGGAAGAAGCTAAAAAACGTGATCACCGCAAACTCGGGAAGGAGATGGGGATCTATACCATGGACGACGAAGTGGGACAGGGCCTGATTCTCTGGATGCCCAATGGAACTATTATCATCGAGGAATTGGAAAAACTGGCCAAAGAAACTGAACAGTCTGCCGGGTATCAAAGAGTGGTTACCCCTCACATTGCAAAGGAAAGCCTTTATTTAACGAGCGGTCATTTGCCCTATTATCAGGAAAGTATGTATCCGCCCATGGAATTGGATGGTACAAAATATTACCTGAAGGCAATGAATTGCCCCCATCATCATAAAATTTTTGCGGCTGAACCCCGAAGTTACAAGGATTTGCCCCTGAGGCTGGCAGAATACGGAACCTGCTATCGGTATGAACAAAGCGGCGAGCTGTTTGGCCTCATGAGGGTGCGCTGCCTGCATATGAATGACGCACATATTTATTGCAGCAAAGACGACTTTGCCAAGGAATTCCGGGCTGTAAATGAAATGTACCTGAAATACTTCAAGATCTTCGGGGTTGAAAAATATGTCATGCGTCTAAGTCTGCATGATCCGGCAAAACTGGGTGAGAAGTATATCAATGAGCCGGAGCTCTGGTTAGAAACTGAAGCTATGGTACGAAAGGTTTTGCAGGATACCAATACCCCTTTTGTAGAAGTTTTGGGCGAGGGTGCATTTTATGGACCGAAGATTGATGTGCAAATCTGGAGTGCTATTGGCCGGGAATTCACACTTGCCACAAACCAGGTTGATTTTGCCCAGGGACGCCGGTTTAAATTGGAATTTACAAACAGGGAAAACGGCCATGAAACACCCCTGATTATTCATAGAGCTCCCCTGGGCACCCACGAACGTTTTATAGGTTTTTTACTGGAGCATTATGCAGGTAAATTCCCTTTATGGCTGGCTCCATTACAGGTTAAATTGTTGCCAATCAGCGATAAGTACCAGGGATATGCACAAACTGTTCTGGAATCGCTTAAAAATGCAGATATTCGTGCAGCCATCGACGACCGGAGTGAGAAAATTGGCAAAAAAATCCGCGACACTGAACTGGCCAGGGTGCCTTTTATGCTGATCATTGGAGAAAAAGAAATGAATGATCATCAGGTATCTGTAAGAAGACAGGGAAAGGGTGACATGGGTGTGCAGGAAGTAGAAGCTTTTATCCGAGACATTAAATCAGAAATAAAACTAAGGTCCTAAAAACTAAAGCGGATCTTGACTATCGTTCAACTAAAAACAATAAATGGCATTTCCACCGAGACCTCCCAGAGGTAATTTTAATCCCAGATTCAGAAAAGAACAACAACAGGAACACCGTACCAACAACATGATTCGCGTACCAAATGTGCGCCTGGTTGGTGAAAATGTAACCGTCGGTGTTTATCCGACAACAGAGGCTCTCAAAATGGCGCAGGATCAGGCGCTGGATCTGGTAGAAATTTCTCCAAATGCTGATCCACCCGTTTGCAAAATCATTGACTATAATAAATTCCTTTACGAAAAGAAACGAAAGGAAAAGGAAATGAAGGCCAAGAGTAAGGCTTCAGAAGTAAAAGAAATTCGTTTTACTCCGAATACAGATGATCACGATTTCGATTTCAAAGCAAAACATGCTGAGAAATTCTTGAAGGACGGCGATAAAGTCAAGGCCTATGTACAATTCAAAGGGC